>JAEEIH010000057.1 GCA_016281275.1 Lachnospiraceae bacterium
ACATCTTCTCGATAGCCTTAAGTCTTGCTACACGAGCCTTGATGGTCTTGTAGTTGGTGAGCATTCCGCCGAGCCATCTCTCATTAACATAGTACATACCGCAGCGCTCTGCTTCGGTCTTGATGGCATCCTGCGCCTGCTTCTTTGTTCCTACGAAAAGGATCTTGCCGCCGTTTGCAACAATGTCCTTAACTGCGTAGTAAGCTTCGTCCACCTTACCGACAGACTTCTGAAGGTCGATGATGTAGATGCCGTTACGCTCTGTGTAGATGTAAGGAGCCATCTTGGGGTTCCAGCGTCTTGTCTGATGTCCGAAATGAACACCTGCTTCAAGAAGCTGCTTCATGGAAATAACACTCATTTTTTGTTCCTCCGTTTGGTTTGTCTTCCGCATCGGTCTCCGGTCCGGCTGACGAAGCAAAAAACTCCGCACCAAGCCTGATCCTTCCGATACGTGAATGGTTAAAAGTACCGTGCACTGCGCACAGCCTTAGATAATATAGCACAGCACACGGTTATATGCAAGTAATTTCTGTTTTCCTATGCAATCCGATTAATTTTCATTATTTAAAAAATATAAAACGCTGATACGGATTATATTATACCGTTCAATATTTACTCAAAAACGATGTTTGCGTTTCTATGTTATGTCAGTGATTCGTTGCAACAAATCTCCTCGCGGAGACTCCGAACACAAGCCAAAAAACAGGGTTCACGGTAATACAGCTGTCATTGATAAGTCCCGCCGTCATAAAAGCTGCGATACCGACTAGCAAACCGATCTCAAATATCCCTGCCTCATTCTTTATAACACGTTTGAGTCCTTTCATAACCACGATCACAAAAAGCGCAATCATACATAACAGGTACGGCAGTCCGTTCGATATAAATGCCTGAACATACCAATTGTGCGGTCTGTCGATAACATATTTCATCGAGCCATGGGTATTTAAGAGTCCTACTATCTCGTTCTGTCTGAAATAAAAAGGAAAATTGCCGCACCCTTTTCCTATAAACAGCGAATCCGCCATAACGGGAAGCGACTGTGCCCAGATGTACCCGCGCCCCGTCGCAAAGCCGTAAATACTTTCGAGTCCGGTTACGGCCGGCTGTGTGATGGTATCCTCGAGGATATCGTCCTGTGCGAAGCTCTTAAATCCCGTGTTCGTCATCGCGAACTGAGCCGGTCCGTCGTAACCGAAACAGAAATATGTCATCTGTCCTTCAGTTGCAATGGTTATCATATCGAAGCGTTCATCATCGGGAGAAAATCCGGGGAGCCGCATTTCAAGTCGTTCATTTTCGTAAACAGAATCTTTTCTGCCTTCTATGATCTTCTCCCCGTCCGAAACAATTATACAGTCAATAAAGCTTTCATCGCTGTAAGGACCATCCATATGTTCAAAAAATTCACGAAGATCAATGCTGCAAACAAGAGTATTCTCTCCGGATTTGAATGTCAGAACCCCATCCGTCAAAGTAGCACTGTCAAGCCTATAGAGCTTTTCTGATACGGCGGCGGGTCCGCTTTCGTAGATAACGTTATCACCGTTTTTTATTCTTGTTAACGCTGATGCGCCAAAAAAAGTAATTATACATGATACGAATGTAACCGCAACAATCGCAAGAGATTTCAGATTTGTTGTGGAATCGCAATTTTGCGCACTTTTGTTACTGTTATTTACAACGTGATCGTTCCTACCGTTACCGGTAGCATGAGAAAAAAACCTCCGTTTTGCAAGAGCTTTTATAAGAAGAATGACCGTCATTGCAAGTATCCAGAAAACAACGGCAACCCATGATGCCTTCGACGCAGACCCGTAAAGTGCGACACATAAAAGAGCCGATGCAACAATTCTGATCACTCTCAGCCACAACTTCTTCGCTTCTACCGCAAGCGCGATATCTATAGGAAGAATAAGTGCGGCAAAACCTCCGAGAAAACCGGGATTATTAAACATAAGCGCAGACTGTCCCGTAAAATATTTACTTTCGATGCTTTCCGCGAGTTCTCTGTACTTTTCGGATGAGATAAGATGCTGAACTAATCTGAATTCGAGTATAGGTTTTACAAAAAGCTCAATACAGCACAGAACACCCGTTACGATCGATACTGCCACAACGAAATGCTTAAATAATTCGACGCAGTCCTCATTCCTCATATAGTACAATCCGAATATAAAAACAATGACGTATGAAAGAAGCGCAATCCACCCCTCAAATTCAGTGTGCACACCGCGAAATGCCACTTGAACATTTGATGATAATATCATCGAAAGCGTTGCAAACACGGTCATTAAGCCGATAAGAGCAAGCGGAACCTTAAGCTTTCCGCAGATTTCCTTATCAAACGGTTCGGGTCGGTCCGAAAATATCCTTTCACCAATAAAAAAGAGCACCGCAATCGCCGCAAAAGCGGCAATTGCGATCTCTTTTGAAAACAAAGCAATATCACTTATATATCCGTTCTGAGTGACAAAATAATACTGCTCATCCGGAGTAACCTTCATCACAGTTATTCTTGCAATAAACGGAAACACCGTAAAGAAAACCATCGAAAGTGCGACAAAGATTTTTTCATGTCTTTTTGTGTTCTTGGTCGCTGCATTAACGGATTTCTTTTTCGATTGATGTTTCATTGTATTTCCCCGTTATTTTACCGTTACTTTAGTCGTATAAGTCTTTGTGGTACCGTCGGGCAGCTCACACTTGACCTTGATGGTCGCCGTTCCCTTCTTTACCGGCGAAAGCTTACCTGTCTTCTTGTTGACCTTACATACAGACTTGTTTTTCGAGGTGAACGACACCTTAACATAGATATTTGTTCCTTCGTGAAGTGGCGTAAATGCCGATACCGTTTTAAGTCCGCGTGGAACCGTATATGCTATCGATTCATTCTTATCTTTCTTCTTGAGCTGGATGTTGTCGTCAACAACAATTTTCCTCAAAATATCCTTACTCGAATCGGCAAATTCGTAAGAAATGTGATTCCACCATGTGTTATCATTATAATCTCCTATTATTTTCGCAGCCACGGTTCCGCAATCGACTTTGGCCGTTTCAATATACCAGAGTTCCTGAATATCCCTGACGGTTCCGGGTAATTCGATATTTACCTTATTGTCATACCGGGTATCTGTATCGGGGTCATAATAATCCCTGGCTCCGAAGGCATAATAACCGATAGTTATACACCCTCTCGCAACACTGATATCTTTTTTGTTCTTGGGTATGCTGTAAAGGAAATCCCAATCTTTTGAATACAGACATCCGCCCTTGGATGAATACCATTTATTCGTCTTGTCAACCGTATATTTCTCAATGGAGTGCGACGAAGCATAAGCCAGACTGTAATCGCTTATATACCAAATACTTTCGGGGAAATTGATACTTTTAAGTTTCTTACACTGTGAAGTATCGCAATCAAATACCGTCATACCATCGGGAAGATCGAGTGTTTTAAATGCGCATCCGTTAATAGCCGAATATGCGATCGTCAGACAATTAAATTCAAGATTAAGAGCCGTTCTTGTTTTGGGATAATACAACAAACTGCTGTAATCCGATCTGTAAACCGCACCGTTCGACACGGTGATTTCGGAGTTGTAACCGTTTTCAAGGCTGATCACACCGTTATAACCGCCAAATGCATTGTCATCAATATAGCAGACCGATGACGGGATTTCGATCGAGGCTGCGCCGAGTCCTTCAAATGCATATTTGTAAATGCATATAAGACCTTTGGGAAGCTTGAGTTTCTTGACATTTGTAGCTCCGGCCAAAGCACCGGATTCAAGTAATTCCACGGAGTCGGGAATATTGATGCTTGTTGCCGCATAAGCCATGGTGAGCGCTCCGGAAAGGATTGCCTTTGTACCCGGTTTTACATTGATCTCTTTCCTGTCAGAAGCTGCGAGCCAAAGGTTGTCATATTCATAAACGCTCTCTTCGTATATTGAATATTTGGGGTTGTCGGGGCTTATTGAAACACCTTTGTAACTGTCGCAATACATATAGCTGACGGTTGAAGGGATCGTCAAAGTTACGTTCGGACATCCCCACATCGTAAAATCGGAAAGCCCGTCATTAAGCTTGACAGTCTTGAGGTTTTCACAATAATCAATGATAAGTGTTGATACATTTGACGGAACATCAAGTGTTTCTCCGCCGAAATCGTACAGATTTACTTGCGAAACGCTCTTCGGGATAACGAGTTCCTTGAGCTTCGGTGCACCGCTGATGTAGAGATAATCAAGAGTTGACGGAAGACTGATCTCTTCAAGATCCTCAGCCCCCCAGATGCTTACTCTCTTAATTCCTTTTTCAACAGTAACGGATGTTACTCCTTTTTCATTAAGACCGATACTTACTTCATCTGTTTCGTCGTAAGGGATCGTCAGAGACGAAGGCGGATTAAGTACATCGCAGATGTATCCGTAATACTCATCGTAAACAAATTCCGTTTCGGCTTCCGCTGCCCTTACACGGGTGACATCGGGTACGACAAAAACCTCAAATGCCATCGCCAGAAAAGTGAGGAAAGCGACCGCTTTTCTGATAGATCTTCTCATGTTATTTCCTCCTGATATAGAAGTTTATGTTCACAACCGAGTGTGACATTTCTCAGTCATCATACCACACCGGTGTTACACCTCTTTCACGAATATATGTCAATTGTGTTTCTTTTTGTATAAGCTTTTTTCATTTTATATATGCTTTATTACTTTCAGGTATAACCATTTTTATCTTTTATTTCTTCGAGGTAACCGCAACAGCTATATCTTTATAATCCGCTTCTTTTTTTATTTTGAATGTTCCGGTCTGTATCCTTGAAGCATATCCGTTTTTGACGATATATTTGTTTAAATCCTTAGACGAATCGGCAGCACCCGCTTTAGCCAGCGCATCGCTCAGGATTTCCGAAGTACATCCGCCTTTGATCGTTACAGTAAAGGATCCGTCCGAATTTGCAGACACACTTACCTTACTGCTGTTTGAGTCAGCGCCCGGTTTCGGAGCCGGTGTCGGCGTCGCTGTGGGCGTCGCTGTCGGAGCAGGTGTGGGCGTCGCTGTCGGAGCAGGTGTGGGCGTCGCCGTCGGAGCAGGTGTGGGCGTCGCTGTCGGAGCCGGTGTCGGAGTTGCTGTCGGAGCCGGTGTCGGAGTTGCTGTCGGAGCTGGTGTCGGAGTCGCTGTCGGAGACGGTGTCGGAGTCGCTGTCGGAGCCGGTGTCGGCGTTACCGTCGGAGCCGGTGTCGGTGTTACCGTCGGAGCCGGTGTCGGTGTCAGTTCCGGAGTTCCCGACGTCTCAGATACGCTTTTCTCCCCGGAATCACCGGCCGTCTCCAAATCGTTTTCAACATCAGTTGCATCCGTTATATCCGACCCGTCAACAGCTTCGGATGCATTTGAATTATCCGATGGGTTTGTCAGTCTTGGTTCGGAATCACTCTCGTCCGCAGGTATCGCAGCCGCTGTACCATCGCCTTGGGGTTCCGGATTCACATTTGGCGTGTTCTTCTCGGCGTTTCCGAGAAGACTTGACACTTTGCTGTCATTTATCTGTTTATTGACACTTTCCTGTAGCTGTGTGATCTCTTCAAATTCGAGATTCGGAATAATGATCACGGTAAAAACAAAAACCGCAAACAGGATACCTATCCCAATGCCTCTCATGTAATATTTCAGTTTCATGCCGGAATCTCCTCCTCGGAAGCTTTTTATCCGCTTCTCTTTTCTTGCCCGAACGACGGGCATTTATCTGCAGTACAGGTCGATGATCAGTTTGACCTCTCCCTGTCCCATCTGAAGGAGTCTTGAAATCTCCGTGACGGACTTGTTTTGTCTGTACAATGCTATGATTTCATCGTTTCGCGAAAGCATCCTGGTATCTCTTGAATCGGTAGCCTTAACTGATTCCCATCCGCCCTTTCTTGTTGTTTCGGACTTCACCGACGAAGAAGTTTTTGATGTCGCCGTCGATGCTTTTACTGTTTTTGCTGTTTTGGATTCTTTCGAAGTTCTTGGCGCCTTTACGTTTTTTGGGGGGACCTTATCGTAAGATTCAGCGAGGTCTCCGACCGGTTCCGGAATTATTACCGTATCATGCTCATCAAACATTCCGGATTCCGCAAATGTCTCGGTTTCTCCGGACGTTTCGGATTTCAAATCTTTTTCGGACATCCCAAACGCCTCGGGTTCGTCAGTCTCTCCCTTAACGTCAAAATCTTCCGTAACATTTTTTTCCGGTGTCTGATCTTTTTGTGCTTCAAGTTTTATCCGGGCCTTCTCGTTTTCAAGCTCGATACGGGTTTTTTCCTTTTCTTCCTCAAGCCGTGCTCTGAGTTTTTCCATCTCTTCCCGTAAACTTTCTTTTGTTTCAGCGTCCTCTTTTTCTTCCATAAGAACCCTTTCACATTCAGTCTTAAGGACATTCATGCGATCGGTCATTTCTTTGAGTTCTTTTTCTTTATCGCAAAGCATTTGATAAAGGAATACTACCTCCTTGTGATCGGCTTCAATTTTTTCGATCACCTGATCGGAGTATTCCCCTACCGCAATAATCTTATCATTTGAAAGTGCCTCGAGTTTATCTTGCGCATCGGCAATTATCCTGCCTGCCTCACCGTTTATGTTCTGCTTTAAGTCCTCGCTGATCTTGGCAAGTTTTTCGGGATCATCGATCGGATTTTGTGAATCCTTATCCGCTTGCGAATTACGGTCAATGATAAAACAGCTTACTACGATGAACGCTATACCGAGTATCAATAGAATTATCTCTAATGCTGTCATACGGTTCTTTCCTCAGATTCGGATATCTATGCCGTCTGCGCCGACATATCCTTCCTTTTCCTTCTTTCCCTGCTCTTCTTCCTTTTTCTTATGACCTCCCGAAGGTTCATATCCCTGACCGTTACCCTCAGTTCCGTCATAACGGTATTCGGGACTGTCGGTCTCGTCCATCCTCACCGTCTTCTGACTGTTAGCCATCGTCTCATTATCAAAATGCTGCATCCCGTTAATATGCTGACTGTTGTCACGAACAACCTCACCATGACGCTGCATGGCTGCTGCATCGGATTTCGGGATCATCGAATACATTTCAATGGGTGATATCATAGAACACCTCCTCCTGTAAAGCCGTTTCTGACCGCTTTCCACATTCTATGGCTCACGCTTAAACAAAAATCAATACCCCTTAACTCTGACATCGGCGCCGTCACGAACAAGTCTGCAGTGCTTTGTCTCCGACCTGATGAAAGTCGAAACATTCGAAACCGTGACTTTACATCCCGGATAAATGACATCATCGATGAGGATGTAACCACCTACCGAATTATCAAGCTCTTCATATATCTTGTTTATCCTGTCCGTAATCGAAATAAGCTTATTTTCAAGATCTTTTTTATTCGCCGACAAAGTCTGGAACTGTGCGAGCTTCTCGGGCGTCAGTGTCTCTCTGTCCTTTATCTTTTTTGAAATAAAGAAAATGATCTTCGAAGCTCTGTCGATCTGTTCTTCAAAGCTTTTCTTTTCCTGCTCGAGCCTCTTTGCCTCCTCGGTAAGAGCGATATTAACACCAACTTCTATATTTGTATTGGTACCCATGATCGAGCCTGCTGTCTTCGCCTCGATATATTTACCCGATCGTATTGAGCCTCCGGTGATAAAACCCTTCTTTCCGCGAACAAGAATCTCCCCGCCGGCGGATACCTTACTGTGCATGATCGACTCGGTCTGTATAAAACCTCCCGCAACAACCTCGGCGCTTTCGATAAATCTCGAAACAATATTGGTTCCGGCCTTCAATACGCCGCGGCTCATGCCCTGAATGCCGCGCTTTAGTACTATCTGACCATCGGCTTCAAGAATGGCGCCCTCGACAATACCGTTAACGATAATGTCACCGTTAGCGGTAACCTTATATCCCGTATTTACATTACCCGCAATTTCAACATTGCCGTTATAGGTGATGTCTCCGGTCGAAGCATCAACGTTTGCCGGAACGGTATAAGTATCAAGCACGAAGATCTGACCGTCAACGAGCGATGCATGTCCGTTGCAATTACAATAAAGATTAAGACCGTCCGGAGAAAGATGCGTATTCTTGCTCTGACGAAGGAATTTAACCTGAACTTTTTTGGGGTTGATCGGTCTGCCCATGACATCGGTTCCGGGCTTCCCGTGAACGGCCGGCGTCAAGGTTGCAAGGCACTGATCCTTTTCAACAAGAGAAACATTATCAAGCTGATGAAAATCAACCGAACCATCCTCATTTTGTTTGGGCTTTCTTGAAAGATCGGTATTAAAATGGTAAGTAATGACGGCATCACTACCCTCTTCAGGTAATTCTGCCTCAGCGAATATATAAGATGTACAATATTTTCTGTCTTTAAGGAAAAGCCCAATAGCCTCCTCATCGATACCGAACTTGACACCCTGGCGGCCGAGCTGGTAAATAATATCGTCCTTTGAAAGAAGTCTTCCTCCCGTCGAAGGCGGATAAAAACGCGCAATGGCACTTAATGCCTCACCTGTCATGGACACAAACACGGTCTCGTCAATATTTCCGAGCTGAAGAGTTGTAAGTCTGACCTCCTTGGGATCGGTACAATTCTTGACTACATCATAAACAACGTTCTTCTCATAATCGATGTTAAATCCATCAAGGTATCTGGTTACTTCTACCGGATCGACAGCATTACCCATGTCTTCCGGCGGATAAACCATTAAATAAGCGCCGTCTTTCCTTTTGTCGAGTTTAAAATAGCCGTTTGTCATAGTTATTGTTCCCCCTCTTGCCTATGATAATAACGCGGTTGTCGCTCCCCTACCCAAGGAAAAGTTCCATTTCAGGACCAAGTCTCTGCTTCATTTTCGCAAGAGCCTTTGAATGAAGCTGGGAAACACGCGACTCGGAAACATCAAGTACCCTGCTGATTTCCTTGAGAGTCAGGTCCTCATAATAATACATGGTGATAACCTGTTTTTCCTTGTCGGTAAGTGTCATGATCACTTCAAGAAGCGCTCTTTTGAGTTCCTGCTTTTCCATCATTTTTTCGGGCTGCATGTAGTCCTTATCAGCCCTTGGTTCCACCCTGACTTCACCCTGCTCCATGTATTCGTCGAGAGAAAGGATGTTGGTCACTTTAGTCTCGTTATACAAGCTGCAAAGCTCATCATCGGTGATCTGAAGCTCTTCTGCTATTTCTTCGTCGGTTGCGGGACGTCCCGTACGTTCCTCAACCTTCTTATATGCCGCTTCAAGCATTTTCTGCTTCTGTCTGACTGTACGGGGTATCCAGTCCATACGCCTGATCTGGTCAAGGACCGCACCCCTGATTCTCAAAGAAGCATAAGTTTCAAATTTTACTCCCTTGCCGTAATCGAATTTGTCAATTGCGTCTATAAGCCCAAAAACCCCGTATCCTACGAGGTCATCAAATTCCACGTTATAACCCAGATACATTCCGAGTTTTCCCGCTACGAGTTTAACAAGAGGAGCATATTCAATTATGAGTTTTTCTCTCAGTTGCGGAGTTCTGTCTTTGACATACTCACTCCACAGCTTTTCCTTGTCAACTGCCATCGGTCATATTCTCCCAAATTTATTCTTCTGACTCTAAGGGCGGCTCCTGCATGTAATCGGGTTCTGTCTCATCGGATGCTTCGGGAGGCCGCTCACCGTTTTCTCTTGCTATTGCCAACTCATTTTCTCTCTTTTCCCGTTCAAATTCCTCAGATTCTTTTTGAAATCTTTCGCGGGCAAGCTTACTGTCCAATTCATCTTTAATTTTAGCATATATTTTGTTCGCGACAATACCAATGATAAGAAAAGCTATCAATGATATGAGCACGATCAGTAAAGTCGTCATAAGCTGCATCCCGTTAACAAGACACATAACCGCCGCTATCGCTCCCCCTAGCAGCGTGATGACTACCACTACCGGTTTATCTCTCACTTGCTTCCTCCTCAAATCCTTATTATGATCAGATTATCCGCAACGGCTTACCGATAGCTTTAATGTGCAACTCGTTGGTAGCCGGATAAAATTCGATCGTTCGTCCGAATCTGTCCCCACAGTCTTCGGCAATAAGCTTGATATTGTTTTCCCTGAGTGCCGCTCTGCAGGCTTCCGCATTCTTCTGACCAACCTTCAGGAGATCATTATCTGAATTAAACGCGAACATCTGCGCACCCCCGGCCATTTTTGCAACAAGCGAAGACTTCGTTGTCCCCATTTTGCAAACCATGTCGATCAGCTTCGCTATTCCGGTATCGGCAAATTTAGCCGGGTTGTCATTGTTTCGGATAATGGAACTGTCAGGTAACATTACATGCACCATACCGCATATTTTTTTAACCGGATCATAAATAACCACGCCTATACAGGAGCCGAGTCCCAGAGTTGTGATAGCATCAGATCCGGCGCATGTGTTCATGTCAGCCATTCCGACTTTTATCATGTTTCCCATAATCGGTTTTCCTTTTGTTTCTTCTTCAGAAGATTATTTCACTTCTTAATCCGTCTTACGCCAACATCAGTATGTATTTCAAAGAGATAAACCCAAAGATTTAAAAATCTTCTCAAAGGCATCAAGCGTAGGAATAAGAATAAAATATCCGTCGACAGACATCGATTTGTCTCCGAACTCCGACTGGATCAAAAGAGCTTTATCACTGACCTTTCCGTATTCAATGGCGGGAACGGAAAGAATCGCGCCTGCCATATCCACCGAAAGATAAGGAACACTTGATGTAATACACATATTTGTCAACGACGAAATAGCGGAAAGATATGAACCGGCTATGATATTTCCAAGCTCCTGCAAAACAGAAAGCTCCATCTCGGTAAATTCTTTTTCTCCGGTAGGCTCCCCTCCTCCGGCACCGGGAAGGATATTATTTACAATCTCTTCCGCTGCTTTTTTCTCCATGACGAACATCATCATGCCGTCAATATCACTCTGAAGCGCAAGCAAAATACCGACAACCAGATTTTCCGCTCCCCCAATAACCTCTGCAAGTTCCTTAAATTCAAGAAACTTGATGACGGGAACCTGCATATCAACCTTAAGATTCATCATGGTCGATATAGCGGTCGTTGCATTGCCGGCACCAATATTAGAGATTTCCTTTAAAACATCAAATTCCATATCGGAAAACTCTTCAAGTCTACTTCCGGTCAAACCAAAACACCATCCTCTCTAAAAAACAATCAATCTCCTCTTTAACGGCGTTCTCACCGTCGATAAATGTGTTTTTGCCACATCTGAATCTTCACCCGACACACGACCGTGTATCAGACTCAGATAATATCGAGGAATAAAAAAGTACGGTTTCCTGCCGCTTTAATACCCCGATAAGCGGCAGGGAACCTTGGATTTCATGTGTGATCAATTTGCAGCTGCTTCCTTCTCGGTAATGACCGCCGCTACATTCATAAGTGAAATAAGACCTTTACTGTGCTTACCCACTCCTGAAATGAAGGAACCCTGTTCAGCCGTATTACTTGATTTATCAATATCTTCATCGGCAAGATTTATAACCTCTCTTACTTCATCGACGATGAATCCGACAGGAGCCTGCTGCTCGGGCTTAACGATCAGAATCCTCGTTTTCTTGGAGAATTCATCGGGTTCAAGTCCGAATTTTACTCTGAGGCTCATTACCGGGATGATTTCTCCACGAATATTGATAACTCCGTAAAAATACGGTTGAGCCTTGGGTACTCTCGTTATCCTCTGCATTTTAACGATGTTGTCTATGTATTTGATATCTATACCGTATTGCTCATTTCCAATGATAACGCCGATATACTGAGTCGTATCAAGCGTCGATGCAACCATATTGTTGTCAGCCATATTCTTGTCCTCCTATTAAATGCGGGTTAACAACCACATTTTATTGTCATACCTAATTTCAGTTTCAAGTACAAAATATCAAACTAAAGTATTGGCATCAAGAATGAGAGCGATTTCGCCGTCACCAAGAATGGTTGCACCACTGATCATCTTGCTGTTGTTGATATATTTTCCGATGGACTTGATAACGATTTCAAGCTGTCCGATAAGATCGTCCACGATAAGACCCGCCTGCTTGTCGCCCTTTGCAACGATGACAACTGTGAGGCTTTCCTGATCCTGCTTCGAATTCGGAACATCGAGGATCTTGTCGAGACGAACAAGCGGTATAACAGTACCACGAAGGTTGATAACCTCCTTGCCCTCCACATATTTGATATCTGTTGTAGGGATATCCTCGATCGTCTGAATGCTTCCGAGCGGGATAGCATATTTCTCGTTTCCGAGGACAACCATGAGGGACTGAATGATGGCAAGTGTTAGAGGAAGTCTGATGATAAATGTACTTCCCTCTCCAAGGACTGATCTGCACTCTACGCTTCCGCCGAGAGCCTCGATCTTTGTCTTAACCACGTCAAGACCCACGCCACGTCCGGAGATATCCGAAATCTTCTCGGCCGTCGAGAAACTGGGTCTGAACAAGAGGTCGATGATTTCCTTGTCCGACATCGTCTCTGCCTGATCGGGAGTGATCGTGCCTCTCTCAAGAGCCTTGGCTTTAACCTTCTCAACATCGATTCCGTGACCGTCATCACGAACTTCGATAACAACGTTGTTTCCTTCCTGATAAGCACTGAGGAAGATCGATCCAACTTCAGGCTTGCCTGCCTTGATACGCTCTTCGTTGGTCTCGAGACCATGATCGGCTGCATTACGAAGGATGTGTTGGAGGGGATCTCCGATCTCATCGATAACTGTACGATCAAGCTCTGTCTCTTCACCGCTCATGAAGAGCTCCATCTTCTTATCAAGTTTCTTGGAAAGGTCTCTGATCATACGAGGGAATCTGTTTACAACGCTCTCGATAGGAACCATTCTGACCTTCATTACGGACTGATGGATGTTTGTGGTGATACGCTCAAGATATTCAACCTGATCACGGAAACTCGAATTTTTATCATCGCGAACAAGATCCGCGGGAGAAATGGAAACGAGTCCGTTCTTTGCGATAATAAGCTCGCTCACAAGGTTCATAAGGTCGTCGAGCTTGTCAATATCAACACGCACGGAACGATTAACCACAGGCTTCTTTGATGTGGAAGCGGGAGCCTTTGTCTGAGCTGCAGCAGCAGCATTCGCAGTCCCGGAGGCTGCCTTATCGGCTGTCTGTTCTTCATGAGCTTTTGCTTCGCACTTAGACTCATCGATAAGAGCAATGTCAACACTCTTAACCTCAGAAACATTCATAACCGCAGCCTGAACTTCTTCCATGGTCTTCTTGCTTGTGATAACAACCGAGAACGAGAAATCAAATTTCTCATCTTCGATTGCCTGTGCATCAGGCATAGACTTAATTGTTTCGCCTACAGACTCGATGGCTTTGAAAACAAGGAATGCGCGTGCTGCCTTAAGAACACAGGTGTCCTGAATATTGATCCTGACAATGTAAGCCTGCTGTTCCTGCGAACGTGCCTTATTGATAAGATTCTTCTCCTGCTCCGTAAGTGTAAACGAATCGAGAAGCTCTTTGGGATCAGCAGCTGCGGCCGTTGCGGTCGCCGTCGCTGCGGGAGCCGAAGCAGCGGAAGCTTCCGTCGAAGCGGGTGCCGAAGCTTCGGGTGTCGCTCCTCCGGAAAGACCATCCTGAAGCTCTTTCTGGAAAAGGTCAATTATATCCTGGTTGTCATTGGTGCCTTCATCCTGATTATTTACGATGTTGTCAAGGTATTCCTCAAGGGCGTCAAGGCCTCTGAAAAGACCATCAACAAGAGTGGATGAAACCTTCATCTTCTCGTTTCGGATCTCCTGGAATACATTCTCCATATCATGGGTAAGCTTCTGCATCCTCTTATATCCCATGGTACCTGCCATACCTTTGAGGGAGTGAGCTGCCCTGAATATTTCATTTATTGTTTCCTTGTTGTCGGGCTCCTTCTCAAGAACAAGCAACTGCTCGTTGAGGCTCTGAAGATGTTCCTTGGTTTCTTCGATAAAGATTTCAAGATATTGACTAACGTCCATAAACAACCTCCTTTTTTAGAAACGGTCTGTCCGCTTCCGATTCCTCGCCCAAAACATGATTTTGTGTAATAGGCTCGATATTCTTTAATATGTTCCGACGATCCTGACAATGCCCGCCGCTATATCTCCGAGCGGTAATACCTCATCGGTCACACCGGATTCCTTTAGCATACGGGGCATCCCGTATACCGTACTGCTCGCTTCATCCTGAGCGATCACGTACGTGTTCTTGACTTCGGAAAGTGCACCGATCCCTCTGGTTCCGTCACTCCCCATTCCGGTCAAAACAACACATGTGATTTCTTCAAAATCAAGCTCTTTGATAGATTCGTACATGATATCCGCGCAAGGTCTCAAACCGTTTCGTGCAGGTGAATTGTCAAAGACAAGCACATATTCGGTTCCTTTCTTCTCAACACGAAGATGTCGCCCTCCCTTGGCTATATAGACCCAGCCTTTTTTGAGGATATCTCCGTCCTGTGCTTCCTTCACATTGATCTTAGAGATCTCGTTCATTCTCGAAGCAAGTGACCCTGTAAAACTTTCGGGCATATGCTGTACAATCACGACGGGAGCCGCAAGATTCGGAGGAAGGAGCGGCAGAACCTGTTGAAGCGCTTTCGGTCCACCCGTTGAAGAAGCAATGGCCACAAGCCTGTTGGCATTCTTCGAAACGTTCGAATGAGGCTTTCTGTTATAGGAAGCTATATTCGTGTAAGACATCGGTCCGCCGAGCGATGCTGCCGTTCCGTTAACGGACGTAGCACTCGTTCCAGAAGCATCCTTCGGAACAGACGACTGTTTCGAAGGGAAATTTCTTACGGCGGAATCGGGAAGCATAAGTCCCGCAGCCATAAGGCTTAACACTCTGTCTCTGAATCTGTCGCCTTTCGTTTCAACGAAAGAATCGGGCTTCGTGAGGAAATCAAAAGCCCCGAGTTCGAGACATCTAATGGTCTCATCCGCGCCTTCCCTTGCGATCGTACTTACCACAAGCGTCGGTATCTTGATGTTCTTCTCGGAAAGCTTGCTCAAAAGCTCGATTCCGTTCATTCTCGGCATGTTAATGTCAAGAATGATGATATCATACTTCGAAGGATTGGAGACGATAAGATCATAAGCTACCAGACCGTTGTCCGCACTGTCTTCCAGTACAAATCTCTCATCGGAAGCTATTATATCAGACAACACTCTTCTCATGAGTGCAGAGTCGTCAATTGCTAATACTTTTTTACTCATTTTCTCTCCTTGTTTGCTTTTTGACGATATGCTATTGCAAAATAAGATATTATTTGCTTGCTTCATCAAAACAGTATCTGATTATTTTTTCCCTTACATCCGGACTGATGTCTGTGAATTCCACACGGTGCTCATAGACTGCTTCTTCCGGTTCTACATTATCTGTGTATATAACACGACCGGGGACTGAAATTCCATTCTTATCACCGCCGAGCATCAGATTCATTAATATGAACCTTCCCCGTTCAATATCTGTTCCCGAGGAAAACCTTACGCCTCCGCCACTGAGGTTAAAACAAGTTCCGCCAAGCATATGACCTGATCCTTCGTCTTCCCTGAGGCTGTACATAACAGGAATGATTTTATCAAGTCTGTAGAACATTCGCTTACAGTCACGCATAAGTTCCGAGATCAACTTCAGCTCAAATTCGTTTCCGGACTCTGCAGTTGAATCATCAACAACCCTTGCTCTGCATGCAAAGCTTCCCGCCGAAGCAATGAAGCGGATCTCATATACCTCATTGTCCTCAAGGGGATTAACCTGTCCCTGATGAGTCGGCATCGAAATCCATATCACATTATCAGAACCCGTCCGCGTGATAATGCTCTCGGAAATCATATTACTCTCAACGCTTCCGTCGCCTTTTTGACCCGAAAGTAATTTCAGTTCAACGTAATCCCCCGTTTTGTACGGTCCCTCAGTCATAGCGGTCCTCTTTTCTTTCAGTGCCTGCTACTTTTCCTGCTTCTTCTTTTTATATATATTCTTCATCCATCTGTTAAACAGCTGGGTAATACCCGACCCCGATGATCCGGCAGGTTCTGCCTGCGCCAGCTTGGTAGCGATCCTTGCGATCGACTTTGATGCCGATGTGTTGGGATAGCTGATCATAAGCGGCTCCTGAGCCATTATCGCTTTTGAGCTGTTCGGGTCCTGCGGAATGTCTCCGAGGTATTCCATCCCGATTCCGAGGAATTTGTCAACCACAAGACTCAGCTGTCGATAAAGCCCTTCGCCCTCCTCACTGTTCTTTACACGGTTCGCAACCATCCTTATAACTGTGCTGTCCTTTGAAAAATCGCTTTTTCGATTAAGCGTCTTAAGGAGCGCATACGCATCCGTGATCGACGTCGGCTCAAGTGTCGCCACTATAAGAACTTCGTTGCTTGCGCTCAAAAACTCGAGTACGCTGTCTGCAATTCCCGCGCCTGTATCCACAATAATAACATCTGCGAGCTCATCAAGCTCATAAAGCTTTGAAACAAGATACACAACTTGATCTCTTGTAAGTCTCGAAAGCTCCTGAATACCCGATCCACCGGATATAAAGCCTATGTTTTCGGGTCCCGGCGTAATGATATCCTTTAGGTCTTTTCCCCTGAACATCAGATCTGCAAGGTTATACTGCGGTCTGATTCCGAGCATGACTTCGATATTGGCAAGTCCGAAGTCAGCATCAAGGATGATCACTCTCTTTCCGAGTCTCGAAAGACTGATGGCAAGGTTAACGGACAATGTCGACTTACCGACGCCTCCCTTACCGCTCGTTACTGTGATAACACGTGAAACCTTTCTTATCTTGGTATGCTGGGATACCATTTTTCTGAGTTGGTCGGCCTGATCCATTAATCCTCACCTCCCAACAAATGCCTTGCGATGGTCTGCGCATCCAGCCGGCTTATGTCATTGGGCACTTGCTGCCCGAATGTCGCGTAAGAAAGCGGAACGCCGGTGAGCATTTTAATATTGAATATATTTCCGAGGCATGAAGTCTCGTCAAGCTTTGTGAAAATAAGCCTATAATCGGAAATATCCGAATATGTCTGCGTGATCTTGATCAGATCGTTGTATTTTGTGGCAACGCTCAGCACAAGATAAACCTGTCTCTTGTCCTCGGGAACCGCCTCAAGGAGTTTTCTGAGGTCATCTGTCTGTTTGGGATCCCTGTGAGAACGTCCCGCGGTATCAACAAGAACTATATCGAAGTTTTTAAGGTCATCAAGAGAATCCTTAAGCTCCGTTTCGGTATAAACAACTCTGAGGGGTACATTGAGTATGTTCGCATATGTATGAAGCTGTTCAACTGCTGCTATTCTGTACGTATCGGCTGTCAGAAGAGCCACGTTTAGTTTTTTCTCAAGCTTCAGTTTGGAAGCGAGTTTGGCAATCGTGGTGGTCTTACCCACACCTGTGGGTCCGATAAAGAAAACATAATCCGCTTTACCGGGTTTTACGTCAAGCACTTCGGATTTACCGAGTTTTAGTACGATCTTCTGATAAACGGCTGAAAGTATGTTTTCTACCGATGAATCCTTTTTTAGCGAAGGCTCGACTTCACCGATAACCTGATTAATGTATTGCTCGTCCACTTCATTGTCGGCAAGCTGGTTATAGATAAGTCGAAGGCATTCAACATTGCTGTCTTCTTTCTCTGCTTGTGAATCCTTTTTTTCTTTTTCGGTACAGTGAGCCGGCGCCTGCGATTCCTCAACATTCATTGCAGCACGTGAATGACCCATCTGCTGCTCTATCATGGTGGTAAGATTGTTAAGCTTAAGCTCAAGAGCTTTGGGATCGGGATAAAAGGGCGACTTAGGAACATCATCCTCAACGATCACATTGGGATTGCTTTTAAGGGCCGCCATCATACTCTCTTTACGTGAAGGCTCATGTTTCGGAGGATTCTCGTCGAGAGTGATGGTAACCTCATATATGGGCTTCTTAAAAATCCTAGCAAGACCCTTTGGTCTGATTTCTCTGGTGTTGGCTACGACCGCATCACTACCCATCTCATCGCGGGCAGCCTTTAAGGCCTCTGTTTGTGTTTTACCCGTAAATTTTTTAATTATCACTTAACTGTCACCATCCCTACTGATTGTAATTCAACGCCCGAATCTATCTCATTGTATGAAATAACAATAAGATCCGGGAAATAATCCATCGTCAGCTTCTTAAAGTACATCCTCACGATCGGCGATGTAACAACGATCGCATTTCTTCCCATGTTTTCAAGCTTCTCAACCTCATCCTTGAGAGAATCCATCAGTCTTGAGGCTTTTTCAGGATCGTAACTGATGTACGATCCCTGTTCCGTGGTTTTGACGCTCGCCATGATCTCCTGTTCAACAACCGGATCGAGCGTTACAACACTGTTCTTTTCATGACCCGGGAAGTATTTGTTCGAAATTGCGCGCTTTAAAGCCTGACGCACATATTCCGTAAGGATATCCGTATCATGTGTCGTCGGAGCGTAGTCCGCGAGCGTTTCAAAAATCGTAACAAGGTCTCTGATCGAAATACCCTCGCGTAAAAGATTCTGAAGTACCTTCTGTATCTCGCCGACGCCGAGCAGTTTCGGTACAAGCTCTGTAACAAGCGTCTGGTTCTGTTCCTGGATATTGTTTATGAGGTTTTGTACATCCTGTCGTGAAAGAAGCTCTGCAAGATGTCTTCTGATAACCTCTGTAAGGTGAGTCGCAATGATCGAAGGCGGATCGACCACAGTGTATCCGTACGATTCCGCTCTTTCTCTCTGGCTCTCCGTGATCCAAAGCGCCGGCAGATGGAATGACGGCTCGAATGTCGGAATTCCTGTGATTTCCTCTTCGACATAACCGGGGTTCATAGCCATATAGTGATCGAACAGGATCTCGCCTTCGGAAACAGGAACGCCTTTTATCTTGATCACGTATTGATTGGGACTGAGCTGTATGTTGTCCCTCAGTCGGATCGTGGGAACAACACAACCGAGTTCGAGCGCTATCTGTCTTCTGATAAGAACCACTCTGTCAAGCAGGTCACCGCCCTGATTCGTGTCCGCAAGAGGAATGATGCCGTAACCGAACTCAAACTCAATCTGATCAACCTGGAGCAGATTGACAACATTCTCCGGTCTTCTGATCTCGGAAGCCTGGGTTTCTTCTTCCGAAACCTCTGCCGTAACCTCTGTCTTTTTGATCCTCTTGTCGATATTACGTCCCGCAAGCAGGAAAAGCGCTCCGAATGGCACAAACACAAGCAAAGGAAGCGGTGTAAAAAGACCGAACAGCATCATCGCCCCGCCTACTATATAAAGAACTCTCGGTATCGCAAAAAGCTGGGATACAAGAAGATTTCCCGTATCCGCCTCTTTCGAAACTTTAGTGACAAGCACACCGGTTGCCAGCGAAATCATAAGCGAAGGCATGGAGCTCACCAGTCCGTCACCGATCGTCAGAATACCGTATGTTTCAAGCGCCGTCGATGCATCAAGACCGCCTGATGTGATACCCATAACAAGACCGCCGACAAAGTTGATCATCGTGATGATCAAGCCGAGCACGGCATCTCCTTTAACGTACTTTGTGGCACCGTCCATAGAGCCGAAGAAAGTGGATTCCTCCTGTATTTTTTCACGTCTCTCCTTGGCTTCTTTATCTGTTATTGCACCTGTGTTTAAGTCGGCATCGATGGCCATCTGCTTACCGGGCATTGCATCGAGCGTGAAACGCGCCGTTACTTCGGATACACGTTCGGATCCCTTGTTGATAACGATAAACTGCACCAATATGATGACGATGAAGATTATCGCACCGACTATTATATTATTACCTCCGACAAACGCTCCGAACTGCTTGATGACCTCTCCGGGGTCACCGTTCATAAGGATAAGCCTTGTCGATGAAACATTTAACGAAATCCTGAATATTGTCGTGAATAGGAGTATCGTCGGAAAGCTCGACATATTAAGCACTTCCGTTGAAAAAAGTGCATTAAACAGTATTATCATCGCAAGCGCGATATTAAACGCAACTCCCACATCAAGAAGCATCGCAGGTAAAGGAACAACGATAAAGATGATGATGGAGAGCATGTACAGTCCGATGGCATAATTCTGAAGATTTTTTATGCTGAACTTCATGACTCCTCATCTCCTCCTTTCGATCATTTATGCGTATGCTTCAGATTTCTTTGTGTTTCCGACACTTATGTTTCCCGAGGGATTAAGCTTCCCTGCCTTCAAGCGCATAAACGTATGCAAGCACCTCAGCCGTCATCTTGTATAATTCCTCCGGAATTTCCTCATCTATTTCGACATTGTGATAAAGCATCCTGGCAAGCGGCTTGTTCTCCACGATCGGGATAAAATTCTCTCTCGCCACCTCCTTGATCCTTTGGGCAAGAAAATCGGCACCCTTTGCAATAAGAACGGGGGCTGTTCCGATATCCTTATCGTATTTGATGGCACAGGCAAGGTGGGTCGGGTTCGTGATTACAACATCGGCTTCCGGAAGCTTCTGCATCATGCGACGACGCGATGCATCCCTCATCTTCTGTCTGATCTGACCTTTAATCTTCGGATCCCCTTCTGTCTGCTTGAATTCATCCTTGATTTCCTGCTTGGTCATCCTCATTTCTTTATTAAATTTCATCTTCTGGTAGATGTAATCCGCAACACCGATTATCAGGAACACAAGACTAATCTTAATGCCCATATTAAGCACGATATCGCCGATCAGCATAACGGCGGAAAACAGTTCTATGTCATAAAGAACGTTTATGGTCCCCGCTTCATCCTTAAGGGTCGAATATGTCATGTATCCTACCAGAGCGATCTTTACCACAGATTTAATAAGATCAAATATCTTGTCCTTTGAAAAAATCTTCTTAAATCCTTTCAGAGGACTGATCTTGCTGGCTTTGGGCTTAAGCGGTTTAGCCGTAGGCTTCCATTTGACCTGAATTGCATTGACCACGATCGCTGCCGCAACAGCCGCCGTAAACATCGGCAGACATATGATCAGGATCTGTGTGAGCGCCTCATTCATGTACGCCGTGGCATATCCCGAATTAAAAACCTCCTTCGAATAGGTCTCTATCGATCCGTACATCAGCTTAAACGAATCGGCAAACCCGTCCGTAATAAATGAGACGAACAATTTTATTATCGCAAAGAGCATGATGAGCGCAACAGCTGTCGTCAGCTCCTGACTCCTGGCAACTTGCCCCTCTTTTCTCGCATCCTCGAGCTTTTTCGGGGTTGCCTCTTCCGTTTTTTCTCCGCCGGGACCTTCTTCTGCGAAGAACTGGAGAGACATTTTCAACAAACAGATTCTGCCGTCGTCCTCATTGACTGAAAGTATCTGTTTGCCAACATCATCCGGAAGAGCCGAAATACGAAGCAGCATCCCTCATCACCTCCAGCATCTTATCGAATATCAACTCACTGATACCGGGGATCAGCTCAATAATGACAAGCATGACCACAAGCCCGACGATCAGCTTAAGCTGGATACCGATAACGAACATACTCATCTGCGGAGCAACCTTGGCAAGTATTGCCAGTATCGTGTTAACAAGCAGCATCGACCCAAAAATGGGAAGCACTATCCTGAACGCAAGAATGAAATAATCACCCAAAAAAGTGGTAGCCACCGAATAGATCGACGGATTGATAAAAACCTGTCCCACAGGTGATATCGTAAAACTGTCTATCAGCGCATCAAGCAGAAAATGATGCATATAAGTGATCATCATCATGAGCATCACGGCGTAGGAGTAAAAATTGCCGCTAACGGTGACCTGAGCGCTAGTTACGGGATCGATCTCGTTAACCATCGAGAATCCGATCTCCATATCGAGAAGCTGACCGGCAAACTGAAGTATCTGATAGCAGATACTTGCCATAAAGCCCAGTATCAATCCCACAACAGTCTCTGTCACAAGCAAAAATGTGAGACCCGTAACACCGTTGTACACAAGTGGCTCATACGGAAGGACATTATATAAAATGATCGCAAGCAACGCCGCAAAACCGGTTTTTACTCTGAACGGTACATTTTTAAGATTGAAAAACGGCGCAGTGTAAATAAATGCGGTAATTCTGACAAGGATAGCAAGGAAAAACTCGACTTGTTCAATACTTATCATCTTTTCCTCCCTATGTACGGAATTCTCTTTCGCCGCCTGTTCCCCCCTACCTGATAAAAGTGGAAAAGCTCTCGCAAAGGAATTCAAAATATTCGGAAATACTCGTGATTATCCAATTACCTGCAAACATAATTACCAAAAAAATCGAAAGCAACTTGGGCACAAACGAAAGCGTCTGTTCCTGTATCGATGTAACGGTCTGTAAAACGCTTATGATAAGACCGACCACAAGAGAAACCACCAGCATGGGTGCTGACACCTTAATGATCAGGTAAAGGGTTTCACGTAACAAGGTCACGAGCACATCTTCACTCATATCTTCCACTCCTGAAAACAGTATTTCTTCACAGTGCCAAAAACAGGGTAGTATCGACTCGGTTTATTTAAGATCCGATAAACTAGTAAAAGGTTCTTACCAACTGACCCACTATGAGATCCCAACCGTCGGCAACAACAAACAACAATATCTTGAACGGCATAGATATGGTCGTGGGCGGTAGCATCATCATACCCATCGACATGAGCGTGGACGAAACCACCATATCTATCACAAGGAACGGAATATAAATCAAAAATCCCATTATAAACGCAATTCTGAGTTCCGAAAGAATAAATGCCGGAATCAGTGAAGTGGTCGGTACATCATCCCTCGATTCAACACCGTCGATACCGGCTATATCAAGAAACAGTTCGAGATCCTTCTCGCTTCCCTCCATCTGATCAAACATGAACTCTCTGATTGGCCCAAGTCCTCTGTCGAATGCTTCTTCCATGCTTATCTCACCGTTTTGGAGCGGCACTATGGCCTCGGTATTGATCTTGATAAAAACCGGTGACATTACAAAAAGGGTAATAAACAGAGCAATCCCCGTCAACACCTGATTGGGGGGAGTCGTCTGTGTGCCCAGCGCCGTTCTTACAAAATGCAAAACAATTATCGTCCTCGTGAAGGACGTGAGCATGATCAGTAACGAAGGCGCAAGCGAAATGATCGTGAGCAAAAGCAGAATCTGGAGGGTTGATGAAAGTGATCCGGATCCGTCGTTGTTGAAGCGGAATGTAAGACCGCCGAGATCACCCTCCAGATATGCCGGATCAACATCAGTACCTTCATTTGACCCGGTGCTGATCGTGGTATCATCCTCGTCAGCTCTTGCCGGAACCGATGAAGCAAAAATAAAGGTCAATAAACAGACTGCAGTCATTACGAGTGAAAAGACGGCAATTAGCTTCCTGATTCTCCGGTTTCGCGTAACTGAGTTCATGTAGATCAACCTTTTCTTCCTAGTTCATTGAGTTTTCTTTCTGAGCACCTTCATCAACGCAACTTTCAGGCTGTGAAGCAATCCCGTCACCCCCACAGTCGACTTCATTTGGTTCTTCTTTGCATTCGAAGGCGCCTTCATTTGGTTCTTCATTGCAATTGGAGATGATCTTCGTTTTATCCTCATCGACCGACACGGAAGCGATAACATCGTTTATCGAAGCGCTTCCGTTCGATCCTCCGTCATCATCCTCAATCACAGCGCCCTTTTTAAGTGAAAGTGACGAAATTATATCCTTGAATTTTTTATGTTGAGTTCCTTTCGTTTCCAACAATAAGCTGTCACCGTCAATCTCGGACAAAAGTTTTATCCTGTCCTTGGTAATGCCGATCAAGAGATATTTGTCCCCGCACTTAATAAGTTGGAGAAATTTATTGGGCGCAACCCGGAAGGTTTCGAGTGATTTTATATTCCTTCCGCCGTTTGGGCTCTGCATGCCCTGGCTTCTTTTGCCGACAAATTTGGTCGTATAGTAGCATGCTATTATTATAACGGCACACAAGAGTATCAGCCCGAGCAGCTTCCAAATGCTGTTCGAGCTGTTTAAAACAATATCGTTTTTAACGTTTTCAGCCAATAACAATACCATATTATTTTATGACTTCCGTTACTCCAAATTATTATAGTTGTGTTTGACCATATTTTTACACGGCATACCGCGCAACTATTGTTGCCTTAAATCATTTAATGACTTCCGTTACCCTTATACCAAATGCTTCTTCAATAACAACTACCTCTCCTCTGGCAACGAATTTTCCGTTAACGAGAACATCAACCGGTTCGCCGGCAAGACGGTTAAGCTCGATGATGGTTCCGGGTGAAAAATCAAGTATTTCCTTGATCGATTTGCTTGTACGACCAAGCTCAGCGGTAACTTCAAGCGGTACATCAAGAAGCAGGTCTATATTTTCCGTTGTAAGCAGCGGAGACTGAACTTGTGTAAATGGCTGGAACTGAACAGGTGAAATATTTACATCCTGTACCGGAGCCATCATATAAGGCATCGGCTGTCCTTGCATCGGCTGTCCCGGCATCGGCTGTCCCGGCATCGGTTGTCCCGGCATCGCATAAGGCATCGGCTGAGGAGCTGCCGCCGCAGGCGCAGCAGCGGGTGCGGGAGCAGGTGCGGGAGCAGGCGCGGGAGCGGGCGCTGCTTCGGGTGCGCTCCCACCGGCATATTCCATAAATCTCTCGTAAAGACCCCTTGCAAAATCGAACGAATAAAGCTGCATGATCTCGCTGTCTATGAGAGTTCCGATCTCCATCTTGAAGGAGACCTTTACAAAATCTCCCTTGAGGAATTCGGCTATCTGATCGCCTTGCATGATTGAAGGTATATCGACCAGACTCGCTGTAGGCGGGCTTATATCTATCTTCTTTTCAAGCATTGCTGAAAGCGATGTTGATGAAGAACCCATCATCTGGTTCATCGCTTCACTGATGGCGCTGAGATGAAGGTCCGACAGTTCACCTTCCTGAGGCGTTCCGTCACCACCCATCATGAGATCCGTAATTATCTTTACATCGTTTTCCTTCATGATGAGGATATTATTGCCATCAAGACCGGATGTGTAATAAATCTGAATAAAAACACAAGGTCTTTTATATTCACCGATCAGTTCATCCCAGCTTGCATAAGAAACCTTGGGCGTCGTGATGTTAACCTTCTGATTAAGCAGTGAGGAAAGCGTTGTGGCAGCCGTACCCATGCTGATATTGGATATCTCGCCGACCGCATCCTTTTCCGCATCGGTCAATGAATCGGAGTAGGTCTTGGGCGTCGCAAAACCGGCATCTGCGGCAGGTGCATCCGCAGCCGGTGTTTCGGCAGGTGTCTCCTCTGTATTCATGCCACTAAGCAGAGCATTTATCTCTTCCTGTGAAAGCATGCCGTCCATAAACTCTAGTTCTCCTCTCTTATGACATGTGATACTTTAACCGCATACGAATCCGATGACGATCCCGGCAAAGCAAGAAATTTCTTGATATTACCGACATATACGGGAAGCTCATCGCCAGTCTTGGTATTGAGCTTGATGATATCGCCCTTTTGCATATTGACGAAATCACTAAGCGAGATGATACTCTTTCCAAGTTCAGCTTTGATGGGAATCCTCGCTTTCGCGATTGCCACTTCGATCTGAGCTTTATATGCCTGATTGTCGGAAACCTTGACTGTCGAATACCAATATTTGGTATTGAGTTTATCAATTACCGGCTCTATTACTTCATAAGGAAGACAGACATTTATCATTCCCTCGATGTTGCCTATCTTCATGTTCATCGTGATGATCGAAGCCATCTCACTCGGTGAGATGATCTGAGCAAATTGTGAATTGGTCTCAATTCTCTGAAGTCGCGGTTCAAGCTTAACAACGTTCGCCCACGGCTCCATAAGGAGGTTTGTGACCACGGTGAAAATTCTTTCAATGATAACAAGCTCTATCTCCGAGAAATCCCTGGATTTTTCAAGAGGTATGCCATTGCCGCCTAGCATTCTGTCAACTATCGCATAACCGATATTGTCGGCTATCTCTATGATGATATTCCCTTCGAGCGGCGAAAAATCAATTATTCCGAGAAGCACGGGATTTGAAAGTGCGTTTGAAAATTCGGAATAAACCTGCGCTTCTGAATTTATCACTTCCACCTGCACGTTCTTACGCAGATAAACGGGAAGCGAAGTAGAAAGAAGTCTGCTGTAATGCTCAAATATAATTTCAAGTGTTCTTAGGTGCTCTTTTGAAAATTTTGAAGGGCGGTTGAAGTCATAATTCTTGATGACCTTGTCGCCGGATTCTTTCATGACATCCGCATCAAGTTCACCACTGCTAAGGGCGGCGAGCAGATTATCTATCTCGCTTTGGGATAACACATCACCCATAGCCGTACCTCCTCTTCTTCAAGAAGCAAATATCCGCTTCCGTTTTTCTCGCCTGAACCACAGGCCGCTTTTTTGCCGGGTTCCGAAGCATCCGTTTTTCTGCCGTCTGCTTCGGAACCTGAGATTTCGCACATTAAGAAATCAAATATGTCACAGTACAGTCAACGATAAATTTCGAGTTGAACAATGACTGAATATCGTTAAGGACGCTTTCCTTAATGTTTGACTGAAGGTCAACATTTGCAAGATCCTCATTCGTGTATTTCTGGAAATTGGACATAATGATCTGCTGGATATCCGGTTTCATCTTGTCAACCGAAGGATTGAGACGTTCATAATCCTCATGAGTCTTGTTGATGGTGAGAGACGCGGTAATCTTTGCAAAATGCGCCTTTCCGTCGGATCCCGTACGAAGATTTGTCGTAATTTCATCGAGTGAATATTTCTCAACATCCTCAATGCTGTACGTATTATTAATGTCTTTGGGCAGAGGAGATTCAAGTTCGAGATCGATGATCTGCATTATCTTGGTAATGAGCTCATCAGTCCTCTGTGCATTGGGAACAACCGTGAATACGGTATAGCCGACAAGCGTAAGGTTGACGATACATACTACCAGTATCAGTACTGCCAACATGTTCTTTTTCATGATTTCCTACTCCGTTCTGTGCCGCCCCATCAACAACGAAACGGTTGCCGGCGGCACCGGCATATTGCCGTTTCTATATAATTATACACTATTTACTATTATAGGAGTTGTACAGTCTTATTTCAACTCTCCTGTTCTTTGCCCTTCCCTCGGATGTGTCGTTGGTGTCGACAGGTTCATATTCGCCTCGTCCCGTCCATCCAACTCTCTTTATATCGATACCGCAGTTTTTTACGATGAACTGGGCGGCGCTTATCGCACGAGCCGACGAAAGTATGTCGTTGCTGCTGAACGCGGCGTTGTTGATCGGTATGTTGTCGGTGTGACCGATAACATCGACATAATTGTCGGGATAAAGTTTGAGGATATCCCCAACCTTCAAAAGAAGCGGCTTACATTTTTCGGTAAGCGTTGCGCTTCCGGATTCGAAGAGAAGCGATCCCGGGATCGTCATTTCAACATATGTGCCACCTTCGTCAATCGAAAGCGCAAGATCATCGTTCATGTTGTAGATCTCGGTAATCTCAGAAATCTTCTCGAACATTTCCGTGGTCTCAATCATGCCCGCTGCCGATACCATCTGTTTTATGTCTTTCACTTCGGTCGGACCCTGGTTATTATCCGCCATGGCAGCCATCTCAGCAAGTGCTCTGAGTTGCTCCAAAAGTTCTTCATCGACAGCACCGTCTTCGAGCATCTTTTCCATAAGATCGGACTGCATCAGCTTATCGAGAAGATCGACATCGATCATTCCGAGCGCGGCCAAAAGCTTTAAGAGAGATTCGTCAAGCTTACCGTCCTCATACATGTCTGCAAGGATCTCAACCGTGATCTCTCCGGTTTTGGACATCTTATCGATTACATCTTCCTCGACACCTTGCGATGCGAGCAGATTCTTGATCGATTCATCTATCTCGCTGTCACCGGAAGCACGCATCTCCTCGCCAGTCTCTTCCGATTTCTGTCCGAGAGACGCATAATATTCATCAAGATTCGAAAGCTGCGCGGTTCCGACTCCGACAAGAGATCCCTCACCGATTGCCTGTGAACCGACATCAAACACGCTGAATGCGCTTGTCATGGAAACCACAACTTCTTCCCACTTGTTTGCATCAACACTCGACATTGAAAAGAGGAGCACAAAGAAGCAAAGAAGCAGGTTCATCAAATCCGAGAATGTAGCCATCCAAGCGGGTGACCCTTTCGGCGGATCTTCGGCTTTTTTCTTGGCCATTACTCCTCACCACCTCCGTTAGACGAGAAAGCAGATCTCTTTTCGGGAGACAGGAAGGATTTCAGTTTTTCTTCGATAACACGCGGGTTTTCACCGGCCTGAATCGAAAGGAGACCTTCGACCATAACTTCCTTCATCTGAATCTCGGGAACGTTGTTGCTCTTAAGCTTTGTCGAAATGGGTGCACATATCCAGTTAGCGAGGACCGAACCGTAGAATGTGGTAACAAGAGCAACGGCCATGTTAGGGCCTACGGCAGCAACATCCTCAAGGTTACCGAGCATGTTAATAAGTCCGATGAGCGTACCGATCATACCCCAGGCAGGACCCATCGAACCTAAGTTTTCCCAAAATGTAACATTTTTCTTATGGCGTGTTTCGGTACAAGCGAGCTCCGTCTCCATGATTGAACGAACAAGCTCAGGGTCGGTACCGTCGACAATAAGGAGAACGCCCTTCTTCATGAATTCGTCCTCTATTCCGTTGGCAGCCTCTTCAAGTGCCAGGAGACCTTCCTTACGTGCCACGTTTGAAAGATTGATAATCGAACGGATTGTCTCTTCTTCATTGACACTGACCTTTTTCATTGCAAGAGTCAGGGTCTTAAGAGATTTGATATAATCGGGGATACTCGGACACATCGCGAGGACAGCCATGAAAGCGCCACCGAAAGTGATAAGAACAGACGGTACGTCGATGAAAGCACCAACGCCGGCAATACCCTCCTCACCCTGCGCAATACCGAAAATCATGAGGCCAAAAGCCGCAAGAAGACCAACTAAAGTCGCCAGATCCAAATCTCGTCACCATCCGTTCCAAAATATTCCATACTTTGCCCGACATGCATACCGACATAAATAATATCGATGGACTCGTACAGGAAAAAACTAAATCAGGTTTTAGCAAGGATTCAAGGTACACAATCCGTCTCATGGCAGATTTTGTACCTTTTTCACCTTTATTACAATAATTCTACAAGACTTTGTATCATTTGTCTATTGAAAACATCGTTATTATGAAGAAGATTTTTTAATGCTACCCGGAAACGGTTATAAACATTTCAGGGTAGCATTTAATCTCACTTTATGATTATCTCTTGAGGTTGATCAGCTCTTCAAGGAGTGTATCGGATGTTGTTATCGTCCTCGAATTGGCCTGGAATCCACGCTGTGTCGTTATCATCTGTGTGAACTCAGTTGAAAGATCTACGTTTGACATTTCGAGAACGCCCGTATTCATCTTTCCGCCGGCGTTCGAAATATCCTGTCCGACACCGTCAAAGCTTCCGGAGTTCATGGTCTGTCTGAAGAGGTTGTTTCCGACTGCCTCAAGACCTGCTGCATTTGCGAATGACGCAACCGCGATCTGACTCAAAAGTTTTGTATCACCGTTGTCATATGTACCGTAAATTCTTCCCGATGTATCAACCGAAAGACCGGTCATGTTGCCTTGGGGCTTACCTGCTCCGCTGCCGTCCGCAAGAGCTCCTCTCGAACATGAAAAGCTTGATGAGCCGCTGGCTGCGTACATGGTCATTGATGAGAAATCAACATCTATTCTCTGGAAAGGAGAAGGATCTGTAACCACCATAAATGAAACGCTCTTTCCGTTATCCTCGCCGCCGACTTTAGCAAATTTACCGGTAGCAGCATCAAATTCAAGGTCAACGCCTTCCATCTCTATCGTAACCGAGCCGTCTTCTTCAACCTGAGCCTGGACTGAATCTCCTTCATTTCCGAATTCAAATTCAGTAATTTCGGAAGGACCGTATGTGATCGATCCGTCGTCTTCCACCGTTTTCTTAACAAAGATCGACTGACCTGTCGCGTCAAGAATGTTGGTGATACTTACCTTGTACTGATTTTGCGCTTCATCGGACTGCTTAACCTTAAGCACTGCCATATAACTCTGTCCGAGATTATCGTAGAAAGAAAGAGTTGTTGTCTTTCCCGTATCTGTTGTGAGCTGTGTATCCTTGTAGTCGATGTTACCCGAAACATAAACATTGGTTGTAGCCACAGGCTCAACATACATTGTATCGGGTGCCATTACTCTGAGTTCCGAAACCGTATCGGCAACAGTTTTTGACGCATCGTTAGGGTCAACCTGCCAGCCCATAACCTTACATCCGCTCGATGTACAAAGAGTACCGCTAGCATCTACCGTAAATGCACCTGCTTTTGTGAAAAGGTTCTGAACACCGTTGTTAACGATGAAAAACTGCTCGCCTTCGATCATGATATCGAGTGCGTTATCTGTTCTCTGTGATCCACCGGAGACTGTCATTGTCGAAGAAATGGATGCAACACTTGCGCCGAGACCGATCTGCTTGGCATTGACGCCGGCAGTACCCGAATTGGCATTGGGTCCCGATGCACTTGATGTTGTCTGATAAAGGATATCCGAGAAATTAACCTGGCTGCTCTTGAAGCCTACCGTGTTAACGTTAGAGATGTTATTACCGATAACATCCATTTTTGTCTGATGAACTTTGAGTCCGGAAACACCGGAGTATAATGAACGCATCATAAGAATTAACCTCCTGTAAGGTGAAACCCGGGAAACGTCCGGCATTCGGTTTCCCGTCGCGCCCCCTTCAATTGGTCCGGCGCTTGGTTTGTTTATTCAGTTATTAAGTATATCGGCTGTTTTCTTCTAAACCACAACCGCTCCGTCGATATTTGTGAAAATTTTTTCATCGGAGCTGCCAACCGCGGTAATGACCGTGTTGTTTGTGACATTAACGATGAATGCCATATCGTCAACCATCACGAGAGATTCTTTGATCCCTTTCTCCGAGGCTTTTGAAACTCCGTCCTTAAGCCTTCCGAGCTGTTCTTCCGAAAGATCGAGGTTCCTGCTTTCCATTCTCAGATTTGCATGCTTTGAGAATTTGAGAGGCTCTGCCTGCACCCGGTTTCCGGTTGTCTTTTCGAGCATTTCGGCAAAGCTTATGCTTCCCGGTTTTTTTGTCTGTACCGTGGTGTTTTTTGCCTGTTGCTCAACTCTGCTCGTCATTTCCCGGATGGAAGGGAAGTTGTTAAACGAACCGTTCATGCATTCTTCCTTTCCTCACGTTGTTATCAAATCGATTCCGAATCGATTTCGCTGTTAACTACTGTGATTGTGACTTTGTCATTAACTGTTGTGTAAATCTTGTTGTTGAATACCACGCTTACGGGGTATTCACCGTTGGCGAATCCATCAAGCGCGCCTGCTTCAACCGTTACCGTTCCGTCCTTGCACGAAACAAACTGACCGTCAACTGCCTGTCCTCCTACTACAAGTGCCACATCACCCGCTTTGTAATCATCCTTGCCGAGGTTTACATTAAATCTCATTCTCTCGGGTGCTTTTACATTGTAGGTGAAATCATATGTCTGTTCGATGCCGGGAATGCTCTGCTGCATTTCATAAACATCATCGACAACCATATAAAGATCTTTATAGTCATAGAACTGACCGCCGATATTAAGTTTGATATCCTTGCCCGACATATTGACGAAATCAACCGGTCCTTCGGGATACGTTGTTTTTCCGTTTGTGTCGGTGACCTGGAAGATAACATGTCTGCCGACCAAAGAGAACGCCTGAGCTTTTTCCTGCTCACCCGAAAGATTCTGGAGCTGCTCGAGCGACGAGAACTGTGCAAGCTGCGAAACAAATTCGGTATCGCTGCTGGGCTCTAAAGGATCCTGATTCTGCATCTGGCAAACAAGTAACTGAAGGAATGCATCCTTTCCAAGTTCACCGCTTCCTTTTTTTTCGGTGGATGTCGTTTCCTCAGAAGCCGCATAATTAAGCACTCCGTTTGTCACATCCGCTGTAAGACCCATCTTTGCATCTGCCATTTTTATTCCCCTTTTCGCGGCTTTTATACCGCTTTTGATTTTTTGGTCTGACTCATAATCAGTGTTTCAGACCGCTTATGCTACATAATTTACCGTACTTCCTTCCGGAACCGGTGTACTCTCGGTTGTGGGTTCATCCTGTGTCTGTATCCCCGCCTCACCGTCTCTTACCTGCTTCCTTCCGGTTGCGCCTGTTTTTTTGTTGTCGCTTTCAGAATCGCCTTTTTGAGCGTTATTACTGTCTGCGAAAGTGAATCCCGAGACACTTACTTCGATTGCTTCAACTTTTATTCCCTGCTCAGCGATTGTTTCCTTGAGCATTTCAAGCTGGCTTTCGAGTGCCTGCTTTGTCACTTCGTTCTCTGTAGCTATCCTTGCTGTGAGATTTCCATCCTTGGAGGTAATATAAAGACTAATTTTTCCTAAAGATTGAGGAGATAACGAAAGCTCGATCGATGTCTTGTCGGGTGAGAGATTAACCTTTATGGCATCCACTACTCTCATCACTATTTCTCTTACATCGGGTTTTCCTTCTATCATCGGGATTTCCTTTGTGTCATTTACCTTGACCGCATTTTCCATTCCTCTGATGAATTCTTCGAACCCATCGTTTTTGTCAGACTTCCTTGTCCCGGCCTCTTTTGTATCCTTTGCAATAATGCTTTCGGATCCCTCGGCCGTCGCCGTGCCGTTATCGGTTTCCTTACCGTCGGCTGTTGCATTTTCTTTTGTTACTGTAAACGTCGGAGTTTTAAGTTCCGTATCGGGAACTTCCTGCTCTTCGACTTCCTGCGCCTCACTCTGTGTTCCCGTGATCAGTTTCACAAATCCTTTCGGAAGGATCTCCGTCTGTGATGCAGTTACCTTGAAGAGATTGTCCGTTACTGTTTCCGCCAGTTCTTTTACTGTCGTATCAAGCTGTGCGAGCATGTCCGAAAGTGCTTCTTTCAAGTCGTTGTAGCATTGTGACGGAATGTCATCGAACAGCACCTGCTCAAGTTCCTTGCATTGTCCCGTACCGATCATCAGTTGAGGAAGTTTTGTTTCACTTATCATGTCAGTGAATGAAAAATCAAGTTTCTCATAGCTTCCTTCAAGCTCTTCGACCGTAATGTCAAGTATTTCGGCAAACCTTTGAAGAAGTGTTGAAAGTGCTTCGAGGATTTCATCAAACCTCGCTGTCGGATACTGCGCCTCCTGATCGTCAAATACCGGGGCTTTCTTTAAATATCCCGCAGCATTTACCGATATTTTGAGGGCGGCAGTTACCGTTACTTTCATTTCCGTTCCGTTTTCCGGAACCACCGTTTCTGTTTCCCCGGTTTGCTGTACCTGATCTGTCTTTTCGGTCTGTGTCGTGTTTGCGGCGTCCGTTTCGACCTTGTCTATTACCGTTTCAGAAATGTTCTTTGAAGCATCGTCCTTAACCGGTAATTCATTTGCTCCTTTTTCTTTCTTTACAGCTTTAGCTTCGGTTTCTTCGGGTTTGATCTGTACGGATTCTTCTTTTCTGTTGAACAGAGAGGAGAAATCTTTCCCGGTTTTAGAAGCAGTCGCAGATACTGTGATCTGAGCTGTCTTTACCGCAACGAATGCGGTGTTCGGAGCGGACAGGTCTGCTGCATTGATCGCGATTGCAGACATTAATCAGTCCTCCTTTCGCTATATTTAATTGTGTGCAGAATAATCTACACTTGTTATATCGGACAAAACTGAGAAGTCCGTAACCATAACCCTCAAACTTTTTTTAAATGTTATGATAAAAAACATCGCCTGCCACGAACACTCAAAAGTGTCCCTGCAGGCGGTGGTTGCAGCTGTTTTATCTGTAATTTTCAAGATTTTTCGCAATTTTCTGATACCATTCGTCATCCATATCATGCATTGTCTGAACGATACGCGCCACAAAGAGAGCATCCATCTTGTCCATGATAGCCGTTGCTTCATCAGGTTTCATGCAAAGAAGTATCTTGCACGTATATTCGATATCGGCAGTCATCTCCTCAAGAACCTTTGCGGCATTACCGGGCTTCATGGTCTTAAGAAGCGTCGCTTTCTCCTTGATCGACTCATCATACTGAAGCTGTTCGATAACCTGTCTGTAGATTTCCTCAGCGGTCTCCGGATTGATTTCCTCATAGAATTTCTTATATTCTTCGATATCCGGAGCTTTTGAATTATATACAACATTTGCATCAAACCTCTTAACGCGTTCTTCAAACGCAAGCTGGTCCTCTTCAAACGCTTTCAGCCTCTCAATCTCAGCCTGAAGATCGAGTATTTTCTTTGCATATTCCGAATTTTGGTTATCAAGGTCGGCGTTCTCCTTTTCGAGATTTTTGATTATTTCAACCGCCTCTTTTATATTCTTGTAAGGATAATTTTCTTCATTGATCAGAACTTCGTCGGATACATCGGGCAGAATAAGGTTAAGAACCGGAACATCCTTGATAAGGGGACGCAGTTTCGTCCCCATGCCGCCTATATCCATCTTTACGAGCAATGCAAAGATTGCAAGCCAAATGATAACAATCAGTACAATTATCACAGCCGTTCCGATTTTGGAACCTATTCCTTCTCCGTCATTGAATACCGCGATGTCTCTGTCTTTCTTTGCCATACCGGTTCCCGTCCTTTATGTTACGTTATCTTTCCCTTACGCCTCTGTATTATTCAGAGAGGCATTATGTCTGTAACTGACAAGCTCGTCTATCTGTTTGCGTTCATCGTCATTATATTCCTTCACATAATCTTCAAACGCTTTTTCCTTAAGTTTTTCGATTGTTTTTCTTTCCATGATCGCATTCGAAAGATTCTTTCTGCACATTTCAACCCTGTTAGATGCTCTTTTTACCGCATTTTCTTTTTCATTAAGATCTTCCTTTACAATTCTTATCGCATCCCTGCAGACGGTGATTTCGGTAATATTGAGCACGCCGTTTACAAGCTCCTCAAGCTTATCTTCGTATTTTCTGACGCGTAAAGCAGCTTCATCTCTTCTTTGTTCGCATGCATAAAGAGTCTGCACGGCCGAAGCAAACGAAGCCTTAGCCTGTTCTTCGAGTCTTTCCTTGACTGAGAGAACGCCTTCCAGCTTAAATCTGAATTTACGCATTTTATTCCTTTCGTTTGAAGCGAATTGTTATGCCAAATCTTTCAGTCCGTATCGCGCCAAAAGTACTCTGTCAATCCGAAGCGAAATGTTTTGCCCCGTGATCTCCATTCCTGTTCCGAACATATATCACAAAAGCTTTAACGCCGGGTCTTCCTCCTGCGGTTCTTCAAAAATGGCGCCAAGCTTTCCGAGAGTGTCCTCAAACGATATCTTTTCATCGGTCTGCTGTCTGAGGAAGGCGTTGACCGCATCTATCTTTTCAATGGCATTGTCAATGTTTTTATTGGCTCCACTCTTATAAGCGCCGATGTTGATGAGGTCTTCCGCCTCCGTATAAGTCGCGAGCACCATCTTTAACTGCGAAGCAAGCTTCTTCTGCTTCGGTGAAACGATGGAGCTCATTACTCTCGAAATACTCTGAAGCACGTCGATTGCAGGATAATGCCCTTTGGCCGCAAGGCTTCTCGAAAGGATTATATGTCCGTCAAGAACACCTCTCGCCGTATCGGTTATCGGTTCGTTGAAATCGTCACCGTCCACAAGGACCGTATAAAGCCCTGTGATCGAACCCTTGTCCGACTTGCCCGCCCTTTCAAGAAGCTTGGGCATCTCCGTATAAACACTCGGCGGATATCCACGGGACACGGGAGGTTCGCCCGCTGCAAGACCGATCTCGCGCTGGGCCATGGAAAAACGGGTAAGAGAATCCATCATGAGAAGCACATCTTTTCCCTGATCGCGGAAATATTCAGCGATAGCCGTCGCGGTTTTTGCGGCTTTTTTTCTCGCAAGCGCGGGTTTATCAGATGTTGCGATCACGACCACCGAACGCTTCATACCTTCATCGGTCAGGTCTCTTTCTATAAATTCTCTGACCTCTCGACCACGTTCTCCGATAAGGGCTATAACGTTTATATCGGCTTTGGTATTTCTCGCGAACATGCCCATAAGCGTTGATTTGCCGACGCCGCTGCCCGCGAATATGCCGATTCGCTGTCCTTTACCTACCGTCAAAAGTCCGTCAACCGCTCTGACACCGAGCGTCATGGGTTCGTCTATAAAGCTCCTTTTCAGTGGATCGGGAGGCGCACTCTCGGCGGGATAAGCGTCTGTTGTAAAGATCTGCGATCCATCCATGGGGCGTCCGAGTCCGTCAAGCTTCATGCCTAGAAGTTCGGGTCCTACCGCAACCGAGAACCTTGTTTTTGTGTTCTCCACGGTACTTCCGACACCGATCCCCGTAACATCCTCATAGGGCATAAGGATCACATTGTCATCATTAAAACCGATAACCTCCGCATATGCCGTCACACTTCCGTCCCGGGAAGTGATGAGACAAACGTCATCAAGAGAAACATCGGGTCCCCGCGATTCGAGAGTCAGACCGACGATTTTTGAAACCCTGCCGTATTCTTTTACATACGATCTTTCAAGAAGATCCTTGTATCCCTCGAGCATGAATTCCTCCAAAATGAGATTCACCCGGACCGGGAAGTCCGGGGATCTGCGCTTGTTTCAAGAAATGATCATTGTTCCGATTTACTGTGACTCAAAGCCAACAGTCTCAGATTCTCATAAAGAGTATCCTTAGCAGTTGACAGACTGCAATCAAATATCCTGCTGTCCGTTTCGATCATCGCTCCGTCTTCGGGGAGAAGCTTGTCTTCTATCACTTCAACTCTTGCTTCTTCACCCGCTGCCGCAACAAGACGCGCCTTAAGTTCCTCAACCCCATCGTGGAAGGATTCCGGAACCCTTATGATATATTCGTTACTGCGAGGGATATCCTCAAAAGCACTTTCGACAAGATAAGCGATTATACCTTCTTTCTCGGACGCATAGATTCCGGTGAGCTTATCGATGATTGAAAGCGCTATTTCAACAAAAGCAGGTTCCATTTCCTTCACCTGCTTCATATATGAATTTTCAAGCTCTTCCCTACGTTCCTCAAGCTCACGCGTACGGGCATCGATCTCCGCCTGAGCCGCCTGCATGCCGTCATCATATCCTTCCGATCTGGCGGCTTCCCTTATAAGAGAGCTGTCATCGTTCGCCTGTTTTTTTGCAAGAGCGATTATCTCGTCGGCACGCTGCTTAGCCTCGGCTGTGATCCTTTCGGATTCCTCTTTCAAGGATTCAAGAAGCTCTTCCTGCGCCTTTACTTCATCAAGTTTCGCCGAAAGCTCCTCATTCAGTTCATCTATACGGCTTCCGATTCCTGACTCACGTGGGTCGACATCGCCCTCAGAGATCACTTCCCCCACGATACCGGGAATAAATCCGTCGGCGTTGGGACCTGCATGATCCTCTAGCCCTTTTGCCACTTCACTGAAATCGATCTGCTTAAGAGCAATATTGTCTGAGATATATTTATCGACAAATTCCTTTTCATAGGCATCGGCCTTTTCGTTGGAATCTATGTGTTTGGTATTCTCTTCGTATTTAACGGTGTACGCCTTAATAAGATTAGACAACTATATCGTCACCTCCGCCCCTGCTGATGACGATCTCACCGGTATCCTCAAGCTTTCTGATAATATTAACGATCTTCTGCTGTGATTCCTCTACATCCTTCATTCTGACAGGTCCCATGAATTCCATGTCTTCTTTTATCATGACCACGAGACGCTTTGAAAGGTTGTTAAATATTGTTTCCTGAACCTGTTCATTGGAACCCTTAAGTGCAATGGCAAGCTCGCTGTTATCGACTTCACGCAGAACTCTCTGAATGGATCTGTCATCAAGTAGCAGGATATCCTCGAATACAAACATCTTCTTTCTGATCTCGTCCGCAAGTTCGGGCTCTTCGATCTCGAGAGTTTCGAGGATGTGCTTTTCTGTTGCGCGATCGACTGTATTGAGGATCTCGACAACGGCATCCACGCCACCGGCGATCGTGTAATCCTGATTGACAAGTGATGCAAGCTTCTTTTCGAGCACTTTTTCCACCTCTTGAATGACATCGGGCGATGTACGGTCCATCATGGCAATTCTCTTTGCAACATCAGCCTGTTTATCCGGCGGTAACGCACTGATGATCTGTGACGACTGTGCAGGTGAAAGATACGAAAGAATAAGGGCTATGGTCTGAGGATGCTCGTCCTGAATGAAGTTGAGCAGCTGTGTGGGATCCGTCTTTCTTACAAACTCGAAAGGACGAACCTGAAGCGAAGCCGTAAGTCTTCCGATAACGTCGATCGCCTTCTCGTTTCCGAGTGCTTTCTCGAGAAGTTCCTTCGCGTAATTGATACCGCCTTCGGCAATATATTGCTGTGCCAGGCAAAGCTCGTAAAATTCGTCGATAACCGCATCTTTCGTAGTTTGATCCACACTCTTTGTATTTGCGATCTCAAGCGTCAGCGACTCGATCTCCTCCTCTTTCAGAAACGTAAAAAGTTTAGAGGAACGCTCGGGTCCGAGCGCGATCATAAGTATTGAGGCCTTTTGAATGCCGTTATAGTCGGCAAGCGTTTTATTCTGTACGACCATATATACCTCCTCTTTTGCGGCGAAGTAATCGCTGCTGATTCCTTGCCTAAAATCTGACCATGTACCGGGTTATCTTTCAAAACATCTATTGCCATCCGTCATCATTCAGCCAGTTACGCAGGAGCGCCGCAACTGCTTCGGCATTTTCATCGATATACTTTTCAATAAGCTTTCTGGTTTCGGATTTTTCACCAAATTCGATATCTTCAAGCGACTGATTCTCTCTGGTTGTAGCAAGGAGTCTCTCAACAGAAAGCTCGGGTTCTGTCTCGATAACCTCCTCGTGCTTGACACTCCTGAATACCACGAAGAGAAGGAGTGCAATGATAAGCGCAGCCAAAATGATCTCAAGTATAAGTGAAAGACTGCCTTGCGAAGTTTCTTTCGCAATAAAGTTGGGCTGAATATATGTTGTGATCGAAATATTATTGACAGGAATGCCGCTTGCGTCAGAGAAAAGCCGGTAGAGTTCCTCGGGAGTATCAAGCCTGGTCTTCGCCGAATTGTTCATAACATATTCTTCGAAAGACATTTCGTCACCGATAAGTCCATCCCTCTCAAGCTGTTCTTCGGATATTTCCTGAACTCTTGTGAGCGTGATTCCGAGAGAAGAATTGGCATTGTTGATAACACCCCACTCTTTCATCGTCTCCGTAACACGTTCACTCGGTTTATATTTGATGCGAAGTTCATCGTACGATTCGTTGCCGCTGCCCGATTCCTGAATATAATAATCGGTCTCGTCATTTGAATCGGTCCCCGGGATATCACCCGTAACGCCCGTTGATTCTGACGAAATCTTTGTGTATTCATCGTAAAGTCCCTGTTCAAGCCCTTCACCGGCAAGATACTCGGTATAAAGAACCGATTCCTTGTCACAGTTGACATCAAGCGACGAAACGATCTCCGCATCAAAAAAGTCGTTCTTGAGAGCAAGCTCAAAGAGCTTTTCGTTGTACCATCTCTCAACTTCTTTTTTGTACGCAAGGTTTGCGGAAAGATCAAGTATTTCCTCGTTTTCTTCTTCTCCTCCGTAGAGAAGCGTTCCGTTGGTATCGAGGACCTTGATCTTTTCTGTTGTGGTATTTCCGATGGCATATGCAACATAGGTTGCGATTGCTTCGGGTGAATTCTTGTAATCAAATTCTTTACTGTCAAGTGTCAGGAGGACACTGCAACTGATTTCTCTGGCCGGGATAAGGATCCCTCCGGAATTATCTGAAGGGAAATACAGAACCGAAGCCTTCTTGACACCGTCTATCGTCTGGATCAGCGCTCCGAGTGAAGACTGCATATAAAGGTGGTTCTTAAGGATTTTGTCATTACTTGTGGTGCTCAGGTCGTTATCGAGAAGCATCTGAAGAGTCATCGCGCTCTCTTCAAGCATATCATTGCCGGTGAGAGCCAGAACGGCATCCTTCTTTTTTGTAACATCGACCTCGATGGTTTTCATATCGTCGGCGAGCCTGTTCGTGATATTCTCACCGTTAAGCACTTCGATCGCAGTCTTTGCGGTTTCGGTGTCTTCAAATGTAGTAAGCTTTTCATATGTAACCCTGTTAAGAAGGATTATCAATATAAGAAGCATCAGAAGAACGCCCGCCACGGTGCTGACGGTGATAATCTTCTGACGCTTGGTCAGCTTTTTCCACAGCTCTAAAAGTTTGGCCGGGATTTGCTTTAATCTCTCAAGCATGACATATTCCCCTTAAATCACCCGGTTTTATATAACCGGCTTATTCCCCGGAATGCGGTTCTAAAACTAATATCAGAACTGCATCTGCATTATTTCTTTATATGCGTCAATTACCGCATTGCGAACCGCAACCGTATACTGAAGCGAGATATTTGCTTTCATCTGCGCAACCTGCAGATCATGCGTACTGTTTGTGATTCCCATCGCATAAGCGAGTTCTGCCTCGCCTGCCTGGTTGGAATAATCGTTTGTCTCCCTGAGCATGTCCATCGCCGAATGCAAAAGTGAATCAAACGATTCTGTTTTGGCTCCCTGTGTTTCCTTTGTCAAGAGAGAATCCTTATATCCCGGAAGCTTTTCAAGCTTACCCGGGTTTCTGAGAGACCCCGCGCTCGAAAGAGGTTCGAGCCCGTTAAGTCCGGATATTTTCATAAGATCGGAAGGATTCATGCGCGCCTCCTGTTTTTAATCATCTGAAGAGCTCTGTAATTATCATTTGCCCATTTCAAGTCCCTTAAGAAGCATGTTCTTTGTGGCGTTGAATGCCGTAACATTGGCTTCATATCCACGGGTGGCATCAATAAGGTTTGTCATTTCGGTGACTGTGTTGACATTGGGATATATAACGTAACCATCCTCATCGGCATCGGGATGTGAAGGATCGTAAACCTTTGCCATCGCGGTAACATGATCCTCAACAATCGACGTCACCTTAACACCATTGCCGTTTTTGGTCGTCGCATGCTTGGTCATACTCTTCGAAAGGGCGGTCTTAAACGGATCCGTTCCTCTCTCCGCAAAAACAACCGTCTTTCTTCTGTAAGGTTGCCCGTTCTTATCGCGAGTGGTATTTGAATTGGCGATATTCTGCGATATGAGATCCATACGAACCGACTGCGCCGTCAAACCGCTTGCCGAAATATTAAGTGCATTGAAAATACCCATATCAAATCATCCTTTCTCCAAATCACTTTCTTAATTTACCCCGTCACTCAGGCATCAGTTTCTCGAAAGCACCGACTTTATACGACTGAATTCCTGTGACATTGAATCAAGTAATGTATAATATTTTATCTGGTTCTGTGCGAGATTGGCGTTTTCCGTGTTGATATCAACGTTGTTGCCGTCAAGACGATACGCCAGCTCCGACTGATCGGTATAAACGGTAGTTGAAATCTTTTTGAGATCAACATTGGCAACCCTTTTGTTGAGGTCGCCTCCACCATACATATCCTTTTTTATCTCACTCTTGAGGTAATCCTCGAATTTTATATCCTTGCGCTTATAATGAGGTGTCGAAACATTCGCAATGTTGTTGGCGATAACCTCATTGCGTGTCCAGCTTGCATCAGCTGCCTTATTAAGTACATTGATGTAGTTAAAGGCGTTCGATCCTATCATTTCAGTCCTCCCAATCCTGCTTTCGGGCATTATTTCACAAATACCCAATTAACATTATAATGTATTGCAAATAAAACACAAGATATATTTATCAAAAAATCTGATAACACAAGAATTTGTGTATCAACTCTCATAACGCATAAAAGGACTTTGCGCTTGCAAAATCCTTTTCCGTGGCATTCAATCCGTTATATTGTATATCGTACAATTACGTACAAAAATTAACCTTCCGTTTTTTTCAGTTCGTCAAAAACGACATCATTGAGAACCTTGATATATGTTCCCTTCATTCCCGAAGACTTTGATTCGATAACGCCGGCACTCTCAAATTTTCGGAGAGCGTTAACAATCACAGATCTGGTAATACCGACTCTGTCTGCAATTCTGCTTGCTACAAGAGTACCCTCCATTCCGGTGAGTTCCTCAAGTATGCATCTGATTGCGGCAAGCTCCGAGAACGAAAGCGTACCGATGGCAGACCTAACAATCTGAACTTTGCGAACTTCCTCCTCATTTTCCTCATTAACGGACCTCATCATCTCAAGTCCCACAACAGTTGTCCCATATTCACTCAAAATTATGTCATCAATATTGAACTGATTTTTCTTTCTGTAGATAAAGAGCGTACCGAGCCGTTCCCCTGCTATATCAATGGGAGTTATTATGGCAACGTATTTATTGACATTCTGAGCTTCAAATCCAAGAGTTTCAAGATCGACGTTTTCTTTCGTAGAAAGTATGTTAAGGAGACGCTCATTAAGGGACTCGTCAATATGTCCGCCGACATTGTCCCTGATAAGCTCACTTATAGCGGGTATTTCAGACCTGTTCCTGATTCCGAGCACCTTACCTTTTTTACTGATGACAAGGATATTGGACTCGAGAATTTCCCCGAGCACCTGGCAGATGTCATTAAAAACAACCTTATGAGAATTGTTATTGTGCAATAATTTGTTGATCTTTCTTGTCTTATCAAGTAGCTGAACGCTCATATTTTCCCCCATTCGTAAGATTTTATCCCCGTTGTACATTGAGGCTTATTGTAGCACAACAAAGGGTGCTTTTCAATAAAAAATACAAAAAAACAGAATATTTATCTCTTACAGCATACAATACTTCAAAATTTCAGTAAATTTAATCTTTCGCTCTTATAATTGAATCAAAAAACAGTCCCTGCCAAAAACGCCGGGACTGTTGTACGTACTGTATTACCTGTTGTCATTATGCGCTCCGTCGGAATAGGGAGCAGCTGACCAACCCCCGACCGAGTATTGATGCTTCTTTACTCGATTATACACTGTCATCCTTCCTTTGGTGCCGACTCTCCCTTATCACCAGCCGACTTGGACGAATCCGGCCGCGTCCATGAAACGAAGTCGCAGTCGGGATGATTTGCGCATCCGAAAAATCTTCTGCCCTTTCTTGTTTTCTTAATAAGAATATCACCACCGCACTTCGGGCACACAATGCCTGTCTTTTCATTATAAGGCTTGGTATTACGACACTCAGGGAAGCCGGGACAAGCAAGGAATTTACCGTGAGGTCCGTATTTGATGACCATCATTCTTCCGCAAAGCTCACAGGGCACATTCGAAACCTCATCCCTTATCTTGATCTTTTCGAGATCCTTGTGCGCTTCAGCGACAGCTGCCGCAAGGTCGGGATAAAAATTCCTGATAACTGTCTTCCATTCGATCTCTCCTTCGCCGATCGAATCGAGAAGGCTCTCCATGGTAGCCGTGAAATTAACATCGACAATTCCTTCGAAAGAACCGGTCATAATCTTGTTGACCGCTTCTCCGAGTTCTGTCATATAGATTGATTTATTTTCTTTAACAACATAGTGTCTCGCAATGATCGTTGAGATAGTCGGTGCATATGTACTGGGGCGACCGATACCGAGTTCCTCGAGCGCTTTTACAAGCGATGCCTCGGTGTAATGAGCCGGCGCCTGCGTGAAATGCTGTGCAGTTTCAATTCCCTGCTCGGAAAGCTTGGCTCCCGGCACGATCCAGTCAAGCGAGGGAGCTTTTCCCGATGTTTCGTCATCATCGTCTTTATATACGGAAAGAAAACCGTCAAAAGCAACGGTCGATGTCCCTGCAGAGAACCCGTACTCTCCCGCATCGATACGGACTGTCACGTTGTGGTATATAGCCTGCTCCATGCGCGATGCAACAAACCTCTTCCAGATAAGCTGATAAAGGCGGTAATGATCTCTGGGAAGAAGTTCCCTTACCTCAGCGGGCGTAACATCAACATAAGAAGGCCTGATGGCTTCATGAGCATCCTGAATCTTTTTGCCCGACTTGTCTTCTCCCGTTGTGGCAGCGACGTACTTCTCGCCGATATTTGCCTTTATATACTCACGAACATTCTTATCGGCTTCGTCCGAAACTCTCGTCGAATCAGTACGAAGGTAAGTAATTAGACCGACGGTGCCGCGCTTTCCAAGCTCCATGCCTTCATAAAGCTGCTGGGCGATACGCATGGTCTTTGAAGTCGAAAAATTAAGCTGCTTTGCCGCTTCCTGCTGAAGCGTGCTTGTGGTGAAAGGAAGCGGTGCTTTTTTCTTACGGTCGTTTTCTTTAATATCTTTAACAATAAAGCCGGTTTTTTTAATATTCTTTAAGCATTCGTCAACCTCTTCTTTTGAAGAGAAGCTGACCTTTTCATCGTTACGGGTTGTGAGCGATGCGGTTATGGTCTGCTTTGCATTCTTTCCCGAAAGCTTTGCGTCGACTGTCCAGTATTCACGGGGGACAAACGCATTTATCTCGTTTTCCCTGTCGGAGATGATCCTCAAGGCAACTGACTGAACTCTGCCTGCACTAAGACCGTTCTTGACCTTTGCCCAAAGAACGGGACTGATCTGATATCCCACAAGTCTGTCGAGAACACGCCTTGCCTGTTGTGCATCGACAAGGTTCATGTCGATGGCGCGTGCTTTTTTAAGTGATTCCTTAATTGCGTTCTTGGTAATCTCGTTGAAGGTGATCCTCGAAAATTTCTTCGGATCGAGCTTAAGCGTCTGCGAGAGATGCCACGAGATCGCCTCGCCTTCACGGTCAGGATCGGTTGCGAGATAAACTTTATCAGCTTTCTTTACCGCCTTACGCAGTGCTGCGATAATGTCGCCCTTTCCCCTGATCGTAATATATTTAGGTTCAAAGTCATTATCAATGTCGATACCGATGGTACTTTTCGGCAGATCTGACACATGTCCGTTCGAGGCGATAACCTCATATCCGGAACCAAGATACTTTTTGATCGTTTTGGCCTTGGCCGGTGACTCGACAATTACAAGATTCTTTGACATAACGAGTTCCTCTGTTTTCTTCACGCATCGTGTTTCGGTTCACAATACACAACGTGTTTGTTTAAGACTTGAAAAGCATACACTTTTTTTCCCGTTCTTGCAATATCAAATTTAAAAAAGCGCGGGGATCAGTGGCCAGCCGTCCCGAGAGAATAAAAAAACGGCAGAAATAATAAATTCCTAAGCCGTTTCTTTTGTGTTCTAAACCTCACTGTTCTTGTTGATCTATCGATTTTGTTGCTTGCATAAATTCTTCTTCTGTCATTCCGGCTCTTTTTGCCGCATCAGACATAGAAATGATTCCATCTTTCACCAGTGAATATAAAGCTTCTGCTCGTCCTTCTGCTCGTCCTTCTGCTCGTCCTTCTGCTCTTCCTTCTGCTCGGCCTTCTTCAAGACCCTTATGACGTCCTTCTTCAATGGCATCAAGAAAAGTTACTGCGTATGTCATATACTCAACCCTCCATTTCTGGTGTGCGATAGCTTCCGTTACCCTTTCATCTATACGTTTCGTCAGAGGTTTTACTCATAAACCTTCCTTTCTGCCGTAAATTGCGGCGATAAATGCCGGCAGAAAGGTCTGTACACCAACGGAGCACCCTCCCTGCCTAGTCTAGGAACATGCAGGGGAAACCCCTTGAAATGTACCGATAAACAAAGATTAAAAAAGAATCAGTGCAGAAGTGTTTCTGCACTGATATTGTATCATGGTTTATGTGTTAAAGAAAGAGCTATTTTTCTGAACATCTCGGCGAACGGATTATCTATTGTTACATCTGAATTCTTATTTATGATCAGCATGTCCATCCTGATCGGTTGCTTCGATAATTCGTGTTCGGTTTCAAATAACAAGACATCGCGGTAATCCCGCAGTTCCAATTCTATCCCACCATAGAATCCCGGATGTCATTTAATTCTACGTATTTTTCTTTATGTTTCAATACTCACTTCTCCTTAAAAAATAATACAAGAAAAGACCGTTTTCAATCATCTTTGTTTCCATAAGAACGCCTATTTACATGCCTTTACCGGCGATGTGTTACCCCATAAGGACTCTGACGTATGCTCCCGGACCTTCCTGTTTGATAAAGCCGTCAAGCTCAAGACTTCCGAGGATTCCCATGAGTTTTCCGATATTGAAGCCTGTTTTTTCGGCGATTTCCTCGATCGTTGTTGCGCTAACGTCTGTTGCAAGGAACACTTTCTTGGCATCCTCGGAAGAGATATCTGCTTCTCTCGCTTTTTTATAAAACAAGGTGGCCTGTTTGTATTTATTAATCTTTTTCATTCTTTGGCCGACACTTTCGAGATTTAATTCTCTGATACCTTTTTCATCATTCCCGATCACTTCGAAATCATCCGATTTCTTTTTTTGTCCGAAAACATCCATATATTCAGCACATTCGGCAGTTTCCTCAAATGTCGTTTTTTTGATATCATCGGCCATCTCTTTCGGTGAAAGTGCGATTCGTGCGCCGATCGCTATGAGACCGTTACAGCCTTCGCTCAGTTTGTCCGTGAGTCTTCCGGGGATTGAATAAACCTCCTTACCCTGATCGAGTGCGCACCCGACAGTGATCAGTGTCCCTGATTTTCTGCGTGCTTCAACTGCAAGAATTGCGTCCGAAAGGCCCGCGATGATCCTGTTTCTCATTGGAAATCGCATTGCGATCGGCTTTGTCCCCGGATAAAATTCGCTGATCACACCGCCTGTTTCAATTATCTTTTCGTACAGTGTGTAGTTTATCGCGGGATAACAGACATCCACACCGCAGCCGAGTATCGCATAAGTCTTCCCTCCACCCGCAAGAGCACTGTTATGTGCACATGCATCGATTCCGACAGCCATTCCGCTGATTACATCGATCTTATTCTTTGCAAACTCCCTGCAAAAAAGGTCGCATGCTGTTCTTCCGTAACTGCTGCAGGTTCTGCTCCCAACAACTCCTGCTGCTTTTCTTCCCTCCTCAGGGAGTTTTCCCTTAACAAACAGTCCGATCGGTGGCGAATCTATCAGCCTGAGTCTTTTCGGATAAAGCGGATGCTCGATGCTGTAGTAGTCAATTCCTACGTCCCTGAATTTCATGTATTCCTTCATGGGATCGATCGCTACAACGCTTATGATCTCCTCCACTATTTCCGGTTTTAAAAAACCGATCCTCAAAAGTTCTTCTTTTTCTGCCTCAAAAATCCCCATCGTATCCCCGAAGTTTTCAATAAGAAGCTGTGCTCCGACCGCTCCCAGTCCGTCCACCTTCGATAGTGCCATCCATCTGGCCTCGTTATATATATCTGTCATAGCATTCCTCCTGATGTCATTTTCTTTTATATATCCAAAATCGCACACCCTGTATCCTGTTCTTTATATGAATCCGATATCACAACCCTATACCTTTTTTTATATGTATCCACCATCACACAAACCCCCTGTAACCGATTGCTTCCGTCAAGTGTTCTTCCCTTATATGATCGGTCCCGTCCATGTCAGCGATCGTACGTGCGACTTTAAGAATTCTATGGTAGCCGCGTGCCGAGAGCTCCAAACTGTCATAAGCCTTTTCCATCAGCTTTTTACAGGGCTCAGAAAGCGAGCAATATTTTTCGACAAGTCCTCCCGAAAGCTGCGAATTAAACCTGACCTGCGTTCCTTCATACCTCTCAAGCTGAATCTTACGGACCTTTTCGATCCTGTTTCTGACCGACCGTGAGTCCTCGCCTCTTGTTCCACCGACAATGTCTCTAAAATCCGTTTTCTCAACATTGACAAAAAGGTCGATACGATCAAGGATCGGACGGCTGATCCGCCTCCTGTATCTTGCGATGCTCACAGGTGAACATGTACACTTCGTCCTGTCGGGGTAGAATCCGCACGGACACGGATTCATCGAAGCGACAAGCATAAACCCCGACGGATATGTGTATGTGGCGTTAAGTCGCGAAACATTGACCTTTCTGTCCTCAAGCGGCTGGCGAAGCGAATCTATCACTTCACGACTGAATTCAGGTAATTCGTCAAGAAACAAAACGCCGTTATGTGCAAGTGAAACAGCTCCGGGAGCCGCATGGATGCCTCCCCCGATAACAGAAGGAACAGTCGCTGTGTGATGGGGTGAAAAGAAAGGCCGTTTCGTAAGAACATAGCGATTACTGTCAAGCAGTCCCGCTATACTGTAGATTCTGGAAAGCTCCATGCTCTCGTCAAAAGACAAAAAAGGCATGACTGTCGGAATCCTCTTTGCGAGCATGGTTTTTCCCGCGCCCGGAGGACCCGAAAGGATCAGATTGTGCATCCCACCGACAGCAATCTCGACGGCGCGTCTTGCAATCAGCTGTCCGGCTACTTCACAAAGATCCAGATCGTAGTTTCTTTCACCGTCAAGAACAACTTCCTTGTGTTCGATAATTGGCAGAGGAGAATCACCCGAAAGAACTTCGATAAGCTCTGTGACAGATGAAATACCGACAACATCGATCCCTTCTACAACAGCACCCTCGAGCGCATTCTCCTTCGGTACGATGCATCGTTTAAAGCCATTATCCCTGGCCGCTATAACGATCGGCAAAACTCCGCAGATTCTTCGGACATTACCCTCAAGGCTGAGTTCACCGACAACAACCGTGTCTTTTAGGATGTCGTAAGGAATAATCTCATATGCGGCAAGCAAAGCAACAGCAACAGGAAGATCGAATCCCGTACCTGTTTTTTTGATATCCGCGGGTGAAAGATTAACAGTGATGTGTTTGGGTTTAAGTGAAATACCTGAATTTCTGATAGAGGTACGGACTCTGTCCTTGGCTTCCTTAACCTCGGAAGAAAGGTAGCCTACCATATTGAAAACCGGGAGACCGTCACTGACATCGGTCTCAACATTGATGATCTGTGCTTCGATACCACCGACCGCAGCACTGAATACTACAGAAACCATTTTTCTCCTTTCAATCTTTGAAAGGAACAGCCATAAGACCCATCTCACAAGGTCTTATTGTTAATGAATTCTGTTTATTTTTCAACATTATCACCGGGATTATGCTGAGTAAAAAGATTCTGAAGTTCACGAAGGAATGTATCAACATCCTGAAACTCTCTGTACACGGATGCGAATCTTACATAAGATACCTGATCAAGCTGTTGAAGCTTATTCATGATCAGATTACCGATAAACGAACTGGGTACTTCCTTAGAATCAAGCGAAAAGATTTGAGCCTCGATGCTGTCGATCATCCCCGTGATCTTCTCAGCGGGGATTGAACGCTTGCGGACCGCAAGCATGATCCCTCTCTCGATCTTAGCTCTGTCGTATGGTTCACGCGTATTATCCTTCTTTATGATAAAAACCGGGATGGTTTCCACCTTCTCATATGTGGTGAACCTCTTGTCACAGACATCACACTGTCTCCTGCGTCTTATGGAACTTCCGTCGTCAGCAGGTCTTGAATCAATGACTCTTGTGTTTTCATCTCCGCAAAAAGGACACTTCATACGCTGTTTTCCCCCGAATGATTTTTATAAGATAAGTATAACTGATTTCAATCATGCGTCAAGTTTTTGTGTCAGGTCTTGGTAAAAACGTACTCCGCAATACCGACTGCGATTGTAAGGTTAAGAGAATCAACATATTCTGTCTGTGCAATCTTCAAAGGTGTTCCCTTCGAAGCATATGAAGCATCCAGCCCGGTAGCCTCATTACCGAATACGAGGGAATAAATGGGACCGTGCTCCTGACCGGGAGTAAGGTATTTTGCAGAATCCAGCATGAATGGGAACACAGCTCTCTCTTCGGAGCCATATACATCAAGATATTCATCAAACGAATCGAAATGTTCGCATCTGATCCTGAAAAACGAACCCATGCTTGCACGAACAGTTTTAGGATTAAATATATCCGCGCCGTTACCGACGATTGCCACATCGAAGATGCCCATACCGCAGGATGTACGCATAATGGTTCCGAGATTACCCATGTTCGATGGATTATCAAGAACAAGATGAGGTCTTGTGCCGTCAAGCATGTTCGTGAATTTCTTGAAAACACCGATGACAAATACATTTTCCTTGTCGGAAAGTTTCGCTATAAGTCTGTCGTTCGTTTCAACAGGAATACGCCTTCCTGCACACATCCTCATAAGCTTTTCTTTGTCGGTGAATGTCGAATGGACGAGGACCTTCTCGACGTATTCAGGTACGGCATCGATAAGTTCAAATGTCACAAACGCACCGAGCGCATATGAATATTCAAAATCCCTTTTATAAGGTTTGATCTCCACTTGAGCCTCCTATTCTTTCCGACATGACTCTGCTTTTTGAACGTTTTTTCATTTCAAACAGTCTTTCGTTTCGGTCCATCCTTCATTCCGGACCGTCTTTCGCTTCGACCGTCTTATGAGAAAAGGAGACAGATCTGTCTCCTTTTCTCTGCACGGTAATCGCTTACCGATAAAAACGCGTTTCTGTTTCAAAAACGTCACACTACTGTCAATCACACAAGTATATGTGATCCGTATCAAACGGGATATGCCTTGTTAGCCGTATCAGCAGCGTTAACATTCACGCCGGTCTTCTGTGCCTGACGATACTTGAAGAAATCCATTGCAACCTGAGGGAACAATGCATATGAAAGAACATCCTCTTCCTGCTCAATCCACTCCTTGCACTCTTCTCTGAACTTGTCGAGCTGAGGAGGAATGAGATCTGCGGGACGGCATGTAATGGGCTTTGTATCACCGATGCACTTTTTCTGTACTTCAGGATTAAAGGGCTTGATTGTCTGTCCGAACTCACCGGAAAGGATCTTCTTGGACTCCTTGGTTACCATCTTGTAACGCTCGCCCTGAAGGACGTTAAGAACTGCCTGCGTACCTACGATCTGTGACGAAGGAGTAACAAGCGGGGGCTCACCGAAGTCTTTACGAACTCTGGGAACTTCCTCAAGAACAGCCTGGAATTTATCTTCCTGGTGAGCTTCCTTAAGCTGTGATACAAGGTTAGAAAGCATACCGCCGGGAACCTGATACATAAGTGTCTTGATGTTAACACCCATAACCTTGGGATTAAGGAGTCCTGTCTTTAAGCACTCCTCCCTGTAAGGTGCGAAATATGCAGCGATCTCGGAAAGAAGGTTCTGATCAAGTCCCGTATCATACTCTGTACCGCGGAATGTCTCAACCATAACTTCCGTAGCGGGCTGTGATGTACCCATGGAAAGAGGTGACATAGCGGTATCGATGATATCGCAGCCTGCTTCAACAGCCTTCAGATATGTCATCGAAGCAACACCCGAGGTGTAATGAGTATGAAGCTGGATGGGAAGCTTGGAACCGCTCTTAAGAGCCTTAACAAGTCTTGTAGCCTCGTAAGGAACAAGAAGTCCTGCCATATCCTTGATACAGATGGAATCTGCGCCCATTTCCTCGATCTGCTTAGCTGTCTTCTCCCAGTACTCAAGTGTGTATGCATCACCGAGTGTGTAGGAAAGAGCAATCTGAGCATGTCCGCCTTCCTTCTTTGTAGCCTTTACTGCTGTCTCAAGGTTGCGAAGGTCGTTAAGGCAGTCAAAAATTCTTACGATGTCGATACCGTTTGCAACGGATTTCTGAGCAAAATATTCAACTACGTCATCAGCGTAGTGGTTATATCCGAGGATATTCTGTCCGCGGAAAAGCATCTGAAGCTTTGTGTGCTTGAAGCCTGCACGAAGTTTTCTGAGGCGCTCCCAAGGATCCTCCTTGAGGAAACGAAGGCAAGCGTCAAATGTTGCACCACCCCAGCACTCTACCGAATGGTATCCTACCTTATCCATCTTATCAACGATGGGGAGCATAAGCTCGGTAGGCATTCTTGTAGCGATAAGGGACTGGTGAGCATCACGAAGTATGGTCTCGGTAATCTTAACCGGT
>JAEEIH010000058.1 GCA_016281275.1 Lachnospiraceae bacterium
CGAAGTGGGTATCTGCTTTGAATGATCTGTGGACGGAAGAGAATCTTGAAACCCTCAAGCTGGTGGCAAAGGTTAAGGTTCTTGACGAAACAAGGGCTTTCAGGGACCAATCGAAGACTATGGAAATGATCAGTCCCGATGCAAAGCTGAATCCGGATACCGTTGCCTACTCCGCCGGCAAAGACCTGAACACCTTTGCGCATCTATTTGCAAAGATTTACGTTGACGAATGTCTGGGATCGAAGGCCAAAGACCGGATGGTAAAAATGACCAAGGACCTCATAAGCACTTATAAGGAGATGGTAGACAAGACCGTATGGCTTGATGACATGTCTGCCGCTCTTATACAGGAGAAGCTTGACCACCTCACCCTGAACGTCCTGGAGCCTGCATCCGGATATTGTGACTATGCCGGGCTTGAACTGACACCGACCGATAAGGGAGGGACACTACTCTCCAACTACTTTAAACTGAAAGAATACCGTAATGAATGGGAGGCCGGGAAGATTGGCAAGAAGGCTGCCGCAGATACCGTATGGAATATGGTCACTCCGCTGTCAATCAATGCCTTTTATGATTACTCCACTAACTCCATAAACATTTGTCCCGGAATTATAACAAGTGTGATTTATAAGGAGGATATGGATGATACGGAGCTCCTTGCACGACTGGGATACATTGTGCGCCACGAAATAAGCCATGGTTTTGACTATTTGGGATCACAGATGGATGCCTACGGACAGCCCAAGCCGGTATTATCAGATGCTGCATTGGAAGCCTTTCTGAAAAAGTGCAAGAGCATAGCGGATTATTACAGCGCTGTTGAGTACCTGCCCGGCAAGTTCATAAACGGTCAGACAGTTGTGGCAGAGGCTGCTGCCGACCTGTCCGGTTTTCAATCCTGCCTGGAGCTTCTCAAAAAGCGGGGAGAACCTGATTATGAAAAGTTCTTTAAGAACAGACAAGCAAGAACTCGAAGCCTATGCCGTAGATACGCATCCCTTAAGCATCTTAAGGGTCAATGTGAACGCCCAGATGTTTGATGTGATCTATGACAAATTCGGAGTAAAAGAGGGAGACGGAATGTACCTTGCTCCCGAGAAGAGGATCGTAGTCTTTAGCGATAAATAAAGGGATCCTTCAGAGTCAACGGGGACGGTTCTTTTTTGACCCACCCATTGACTCATAATGTAAAACTATATAAAAATCAGACTGAAGACAAACGAGATTTTGGAAAACCTCCAAAATCTCGTTTTTTCTTACGCATCAAGAAAAAATACATCAAAATCAAGCACTTTAATGCCCATTTCCATCATTTTTTCTCCGGATTCAAAACCTATGATATCGTTATCGATATGTTTTTTTATTCAAGTTTTTCTTTATGGAAGACATAAGTAACGTTCTAAACTGCTCATCGTCATCACAAACCGCTATTTTTTATATTCCAAGCTCATTCTCCATTAAATAAAAACCTTCTCACATTACCATATTTCCCACATTATTATTATCTACAACACTTGCACGACATATAATCGTATCGGAAGGAAGGGCCTCGCCGGTAACGATGTTGTTGTAAAGATAAACGATGGGATCATGCCCTTGTCCGAACGCATCCTGTCCGACCGCTGCAAGAATCGCACCCTTCTTGATGTAATCAAAGATAGCGGGTGTATGATCAAAGCCGACCACCTTAATCCGATGCTGGGCAGACGCATCAAGCACAGCCTTTGCTGCCGCATCGAGATACCCACTGATGACATAAACGACCTGAACATCAGAGTGTTCACGTATTGCTTTCGCGGTTTTGTTGTAAACATCCTGCGCATTGTCCCCGATCGGAATTCTGGCAAGGACATTGATACCACGATGCTCCCCTACTGCCTTGAGGAATTCTTCGGATCTTATCCTATTGCTGCCGATCGTCATATCACTCTCAAGAACGATAACATTTCCATGTCTGCCAAGATAGTCAACCGTAACCTTGGCTGCGTTTCGAGCCTGATCCGCATTGTCCGGAGCGTAAAGAGCGAGCCTTTTAATTCTTGACGAGCATTCGCAGTTGTACGAGATGATCTTGACCCCGGCTGCCTGAGCGCGCGTGAGCGCAGGAATGATAGAATCGATGAATCCCGGGAATGTAATACCGTCAAGACCTTCATCGACAAGTGTGTTGATCTTCTTTGCAAGATCATCACCCCATCCGTCATAAGGAACGATTCCCTCATAAATAATCTCAGCGGGAAGCTCGGACATCTCGGTAATCGCATAATTAACGCCTCGTCTTACCCCGTACCAGAAATCGTTATCAAGCATGCTGATTGCAAGGATTCTGATTTTTTTGCTTCCGCCGGGACGCTTTGCGACAGGCGTGATCGCTGTATTGAAGCCGCCGAGAAGTCTCTGAATGCCCTTAAGCATGCCACCGAGTTCGCCGGCATAATCATCGATCTGCTTGGACTGAACCGAAACCTTATCGGAAATACCCGCGATGTTCTCAGTTCTCTCACTGATAGCCTCGGAGGTCTTATAGAGGTTCTGGGCCATGGTACGTGAATCCTCGGAATTGTCGGCAACAATCTCGAACTTCGCCATAATCTCTTCCATCTTTGCCTGGATGTCCTGATTCTGCTCGTTGATGGTCCTGAACGAAGAATTTACCAGTTCGAATGTAACCTGACTCTTGTCATATGTATCGGAGCAACTCTTAATGCTCTCGTTAACCTGCTTTGAACTTTCCACAATCTCGCCGAGAATCGCAGTGATGGAATCCATGCCTTCCTTGGTCTTGACGGACATCTCATTCATCTGTCCGGCAACAACAGCAAAACCACGTCCGACTTCTCCCGCACGCGCAGCCTCGATCGAAGCATTGAGTGCGAGAAGGATAAGCTGCTCGTTAATGTCAATGATAAAATCACCGATCTCGCTGATCTTTGCGATTTCCTGATTAAACTCAAGAAGAATAGAATCAATACGTGAAAGATTATCAGCCATGGTTCCCATGTCGTTCTTGTAGCCTTCAAGTCTTTCAAGACCCTCCTGACTGTTGCCGGTGACCTGCGACAAGGTGTCCTCAACAAGAGCGATTGCGGCATTTATTTCCTGCATACGTGCATTACTCGACTCGATGAGTTCGAGGTTGCTCTTAACGATCTCGAACTGCTCAGATGTCTTTTCCGCTACTTGAGCGGCTCCGTCTGCGATCGCCCTGTTGTCCTCGCTGTTCGCATCCGCGCTTTCAGTGAGCTTACCGACAGCATCTGTCAATGTAACCACGTTGTTCTTGGTTGCCTCGATAAATGTCAAAAGATTGTTTTTAATGGAATTGAACGCACCCGCAACAACGCCGTTCGAACCGCTTTCGTTGCGCAATCTGATGTCATCGATACCAAGCTGTCCCCCCGCAATGTCAGACGCCTTGTCGATGATCTTTTTCTGTGAATTATGTTCACGTAAAAGAAATAATAAAAGAAAAACGATGAGTAAGAATTCGCACCCCGATACGATGATCCACACCATAAATAGTCTCCTCCTCTTTAGAAGCGATTTATCGCTTCTGATTCCTCGCCAAATACATGACCATGTATTAAGCCCCTCTTTTGTTGTAACGACACGATAACATTGCCGGACACATGACCATGTATCCGTCCCCCAATGATAATCCGTCACTTAAGATTATAACGTATTTGGTCCCCTCGGTCAACAAATCGTGAACAAAAGTGAGCATAAAGAAAGCGCCGGAAATCCGCAGTTTACTGTGATTTCCGACGCTCTCGACTTATCATTTGGCTTTTTTTATGCTGTACAGATATCCCATACCGATTGTCTCATCTTCACCTTCGGGTTTCAAGGTTACTTTACCGCCGTAGGAGAAATACGCCGTTATCACATCTCCCTCCTTTACCTTCTTCTTTCCCTCGGCAAGAAGTGAAAACGCTATTCCGTCAATTTCGACACTGACTTCGGTGTATTTCTTGCCATCGGGTGCGTCCCCGCTTCTCACATTGGCCACAACAAGGTTATCAAGCCTTATAACATCCGCATCTGGCAGAACACTTCCGTTAAACACCTCGTCGGCACTCATTTTTGATGCTGCCTTCCTGATCTCTTTTACCGGGCGCTTTCTCATGTTATCGATCATTAAGTAAAAATCGTAATCGGTTACAAAAACATCATCCGGGTTGTCGCTCGTTTCGGAATAATACTGTAAGGAACCAAAATACAGATCCAATACATTTTGACATCCCTCGTACGAATTCAAAGGCAGATGATATGCGATATTAAAAACATCATCACCTTGCTCATCCTTGTCGTAAACCACTACCGAAGTCTCACCGTCATCCGGGCAACGGGAAATGACGTAAGTCCTACCGGTTGTATCTCCGATTTCTTCCTCTTTTATCACAATTCCTTTGGTGATTTCCCCGTTGACAAACGTATATTCCGCATATTCACCCAATTCATGTGCATATAAACCGTAAAGACCGTTGAGAGGCTGATCGTCGTACAAATCTCCTATCATTTGGATCGTAACATCATTAAGGGATGCGGTCAAAACACCAAAGCCGTCGGGTTTACCGTCCTTTTGAGGACCGCAAAACGTCCCGCAGAGATCATAATAATCATTGACAGCGAACCTGTACACCTTTGCCGAAGCTTCTGTTTCTGCGGATTTAACAGGTTTACCGACTATCCATCCCGTTATGACGTTCCGGGTACCCCCGTCATCAAGAAGATTATACGAAAGACCGAACGGTACGAAATACAGATCCACGACCTTACCGTACTCATATTTTACTGTTCCGGGTTCGGCAAACAACGTATATTCGATATGATCAGCCATGAATTGTATCCGGTCAAGCACCATTCTACTCGGATCTTCATTCGAAATATATCTGTCAGAGTTGACCTCTACCGCATTATCAAGCTTTATCAGTTTTCCCTCGTATTTTTCGGGATTAAGGTACATAGTCTCCGGTGAAACCGTCTTGGCTTTTTTCTTTCGATAAGACTTCGAAGCATTTCTCATTTTATCGATCTTAAACACAGTTTCGTCATTAATGTTTATGATCGGACCGAAAGCCCCGGTTTGAGGGTTTGCATAATAGAAATCAGCAAAGCTGTCGAACTTGAATTCACCGTTGTCGTCCGCATAGAACAAGTCGGTCAAGCCTTCGGAATTCCTTTTGAAAACAAGGAAACCTTTTTTATTTTTAATGATATCAATCGTTTCCCAGTTTTCTCCGTTTATAACTGAGTCGTGCGACTCCGTGATAAGACCGTTTTTGTAGATATGCCTGCGTTTTGTCAAAGCTAAGCCTTCGATTTCCTCGAACGTAAAGACGATCTCTCCTTCAGGCACACCGTCAACAAAATTACCGCTGATGGTATAAGCGTACCCTTGCGGGTTTACAAGACTGAAGGTACCATTTCCGTTCGGAACACCATCCTTCAGTTCGCCATCGTACGGTCCGCTTCTCGTAACATATTTATATGTTCCGGGGTCAAACAGTATTACCGAGAATTCCTTTTTCTTATCGGCTTTTTTTGATGCCGCTTCGGCAGTTGCGGCATTAAACAGTGTAAGCACAAGCATTGTTACAAAAAGAGCCGAAATTAATTTGGTCATCGTTTTCATATTTTGCCACCTTTCTTATGAAGAATACTATCCAATTATACGTTTTTCTCCGAGAAAAAGTATGAAAATTCTGTTATTTTTTTGCCCTGTTATAGGTTCTGAATAACACTTACCGCATTCCCGTTTGTCTGCGCGATCACACGGCTTCCGGTCACAAGCGGCATCATCTGCTCGGTATGTCCGATATCAAGATCCATAAGGATAGGTACTCCAAATTCCGCCAAAATCCCCGTTACGGCATTGTACTGATTCATTCCGAGTATATCCTCCCCAAAATGAAGCGGACGACCGATAAGAAATCCTTTTGTACCTTCAAACCATCCGGATTCCCTGAGCTGCCACAATGCCCTTCTGATGCCCATGGGATTTAAGTCGCACGCCTCAAAAAACCAAACTATACCTTCATCTTTGTAACGATTGACGAATTTTTCCGTGCCTGAATAGGGAGTCCCCGCAAGTACCTGAAGACAATCAAGACATCCGCCGATAAGACGGCCCTCAAATCTTACGGTCTTCCCTTCCGTATCAAGGTCTTGCAGACTCATGCTTTCGGCTATGCGCTCGGTGCAGTTTTCTTCCGGAACAAAAACCTTCATACCGAAAGGCTCAGTAAGGTTCGGTTCCCGGAAAGGATCGTCGCTTTCTATGCTCTCCTTTTCCCAGAATCTGCGATTTTCCGCTACCTTTCTCTCTCCCTTCATGATCTCCAGCGTTTCACGCGCGGAGCGTCCCGCCGACACGTCGCCGATCTGAGACTCTCCCAGGAATGAGGCTGTATGCCAGAAATGCGCGGCATGTGCGCCGTATATACTTGCCGTGTCGCACTGCGTCGCAAGTGTGAAAGTAAGATTCGTATTATCCGAAAAACCGCTGAACCACTTTGCGGGTACAGCCGCAAGTTTTTCAAAATCAACGAATCTCAGATCCTCGCACATCGTTTCCCCGCCGCCTGCTGCAAAGATCGCATCAACACTGTTGTCTGTAAAAAAGTCCATGATTTCGGCAGCGCATTTTTCAGGAGTGTTGCTCTTGCCGAGTCCCTCACCGAGAAATGCATTGGGGCCGAGCTTTACCCTGTATCCTGCCTTTTCAAAGTTCTCAACCGAGCGGTCGAGTCTGTCCTTAAAAGGGCTC
>JAEEIH010000059.1 GCA_016281275.1 Lachnospiraceae bacterium
GAGCCTGCGAACCGTGTCAGGGTAGGAATACAGCAGCACTAAACAGTGTCTTTCGTGTGCCGTGAGGTTGCCTGATCCGAGTTAACTGCGAAGGTAACGCTGTTTACAGCTTCACAAAGCAGGACGCGCGATTTTTGTGTCATATGTGATCGATCCTTGCGTATCCGAAACGCTTCGGTTTCATCAGAATCCCAGTTTTCTGACTGTCCAGCCCGTCTTTGTTTTTATGCTTTCCTTAAACAAGCCCTCCAAAAGACCCTGAGCTGCTTCCGTCATTCCGAGGATGCTCATCTCCGTATCATCGGAAAACTTCTGAGCGGCGCGTGCGGCAAACGCCTTTATGACAGAAAGCAGATGCTCGTACTCATTCGGATCCGAATAAGCCCAATTCACGATTATTCCCTTTTCATCCGCAGAAGCCACGAGAAGAGCGAGAATTTTGTCTTCTTTCACATATGCAAGCGAGATTTCCCCGTCCGAAATTCCGTCATTCAAAAGATCATAAAGCTGAGTATCTCCCTCTTTGTAGAGTTCCCCGGTAAAGGCTGTCAGCACACCCTTTTTTATATCCTTAAAGGATTGTATCTCAACCGGATCTTTATGATTTTCGATGTCCTTAAAAATCCGAAGCTTCTTAACGTCTCCGAGCTCCATCACATACTTGATCGCTTCTCCTTTTTCCTTGGTAAAACCACCGTCATCAAAGAAAGCTTCCGCATCGTCAAAGGAACCGTCATCCGGATATTCCGCGATAAAGGTTTCTATCTCGTTCATAAGGCATGCTTGCGAAAGATAATCCAAAAGGTACGATCCTATCCCTTCACGCCTTCTCTCGGGATCAACCAGGAGATACCTGATCCGGAATGCATCTTCTTCCACTTCACCGATCACAATACCGGTGGGCGCATTGTCTGCTTCGTCATCAAATGCTCCGAGAGAGATCACTTCTCCCGAAAGTATGGCCGAATTCATTTCCGGTGTTAAGAACGGTTCATATGCTTCAATATTATCTTTATCAATTCTGGTAATGTCCATCTTTTTCTCCTTTTTGCCAAACCTGACCGGTCTTTACTGAGTTGCTATTCTCTCAAGACTGACTGAAACTGTCATTTACCCTAGCGTTTGCAAAAGCAAATTTATAATTCATGAACAGCCCCGGATTCTGAGTCTTGATATCACTGAATAAAATATCCATCAGTTTATCAACATTTGTGTAATCGAGATCACCTGTTGCCGATCCTTTTTGAATAAGGTTTCCCGTAAGAAGATCCGCCAAGCCCTTCATTCTTTCCTTTTGCTGGCTGTCCGGGAGCCCGTCCGCATTGTCCACGATGCGATCGATCGCTTTGAACATTTCGGTAGCCAACTGCAGATTAATACCCGAAGCATCGACCACTCTTCCTCCGTACTTGTTTCCTATCTCATCCACTCTCTGTCCACCGAAGCTCGAACAATATTCGGGATTACCCGTTCCGTGGATATGCCCGAGCTGATTCTTTTTCTCATGGGCATCCGACTCAAATCCGAGGAGCATAACACCGTGTCCCGTACCCGCGTGACCTGTTTCTCTGTAGTATCTGTAGATGTGACCGCAGCTTCCGTCATTTAAGAGCATTCTGCCGCTGATCCCCTTTTTCCCGAGACCTCCGATAGCAACATTCAGACCCGCCTGATGCAGAAGCCATCCACCGGACATCTTCTTCTCCGAAGCCTTTGAAGTGGAATCACCCGCAGAAGCACGATGTGTCGCAGCTGCCCTTCTGACGAATCCCGATTTGGAATCATATCCCTTGCTCTTTCCCATGTATGCAAGCCTGAACGCTTCCACATCGGGCTTTTCCTGCGCGGTTCGTCCGTATTCCGACGGAAGTGTAAACAATACTCTCGAGCAATGCGTAAAGGCCGAAGCAACCGTGTGATCCCATTCGGTTCTGGTCTCGGTCTTGTCCTTCCCTTCCACCTTCTCGAACAATCCGAGATGTCCGAGCAGAAGGGTCTTCATCATGAATTTTTTCGAGTACGCTTCCCTGTCTACCGCAGACTGATAGTCTTTGCCCAACTGCTGACGAAGGGCTGTGTCCTCGACGCTGTCTCTGGTTGCGATCAGCGTGTTTCTCATGATCCTGGTATTAAAAAGCTCGTCAAGGTTGGCGCATCTCGTGGCATCCAGCTCGGCTCCGTAATTGACCTGACCCCTCATGCCAAGCGAAATCCCGAGCCTAAGAAGCGGATGAGCAAGTCCTTCAAAGCCGAGAACTTTCTCGAGTCTGTCCACAATCTCTTCATCCGTAAGACCCTCTTTGACGAGTACCGACATTTTCGACTGGGTATATTCGGCCGCCAGAGTATCCCTGAAGATCGGATCGAGCTTTTCAAAATCGTTAAACCGTCCGGCCATGCATTCCTCGTAAAGCTGCCGCTGAGTCGTAACATGCGGATCATCGCAATCCGACACTTTTTCTTTCATCATCGATTCATAATACGGCGACAGCCTTAGCTTTTGCAGATCCAGATCGTAAGTCTTGCCTGCTTTTCTGGCCTTTTTATAACCCTTTCTCTTTTTGTAGGCTTCCCATCTCGAATATTCCTCTATCCTGGCACCTGTCACCGGATTTCTCCTCTCCTTGAGGACAGAAAGGACAGACTGTGTATTTGCCTGCAAAAAAGTATCCAGCTTCTCCTGCTTTTCCGCTTCGAGTCTTTTTGCACGAATCATCTGTGAATCCTTAATAATACTGCTTTCATCCAAACTGTCGGCAAATCTCTTCTGGATGGCGTACTCTTCATCAGCGTCAAGATACTCCCTGAGCGGTGAAGCCCATGCATCGCGATGTATGACGTCAACCTTTGTATGAATTCCCGTTAACCCTGTGTTGCTCATAAATTATCTCCTTTCCCTCTTATAACGCTTTCATTATGATATGATCGTTCTTAACGACCGATACCGTCTTTATTATATACGTAACAGAATGATTATTCCACCTGAAAACACACTCTTGCCGGTCTTCTTTGCGAACTTCCGGTCAACTTACACGTTAAAAACCCGAAATGCCGGAAATCTCCGACCTTTCGGGCTTAAATTTATTTATATGCCACCTCGGAAATTCCTTCCCGGTATAACGGATCCTAAATAACCCGACCGTTGCACCGGTTTTCGCGTTATGTCGTATAGCGGCGTTCCGGATCCTCAAACCGCGCCTCATCCCGGGCTGTTGTTCCGAATCCCGGAACGGTCTGCTCCGCGAAAGGATTCTCAGTCTTCTCGATCCTTGGTTCAAGTACAAGCTCAATCCCCGGACCTGCTTCCATCCTCACACCCACAAGATTGCCGGCGGGTTCCGAAACGGTCTCCGCTTCAACCCTTTCCGGTCGGTCCTGTTGTGCTGTGAAGGTTGTCTTTGTCACGGGGGGTGTCTGCTCTGACCTTTCGGGCTTTACACCGACTCCGATATTCCTATCTGATTCCGTCCCCGGAACGATGTGGCTCTCAGGGAAGGAGACGGTAAAGCGAGTTCCGAGATCTGTCCTTGATACTACGTCAACCCTGCCTTCATGGGCATCTACTATCCACTTTGCAATCGAAAGCCCGAGACCGGATCCGCCTGTCTTGCCGTTTCGAGCCTTATCCGATCGATAGAAGCGCTCAAATATATGCTTGATGTCTTCCGCTCCGATACCCGTTCCTTCATCCTGAACCATGTACGAGACATATCCGTTGGCGCACATCACGCCGAGCGTGATCGCATTTCCTTTGGCTGTGTATTTTGATGCATTCTGCACAAAAATCCTCATCGACTGCTTTATCATCGAAACATCGCCTCTGATCATCATTCGGGGAGCTGCGGAAAATATGAGTGATGAGCCTTCTTCATCCTCATTACTGCAATCAACTCCCTGAACGACAAACCGGTACTCATGATCCGCGTCTATCATCACAGACTCTTCAAAGACTTCCTTAACGAGATCCTTGAGGTCGATATTGACAAGCTTCAAATTGTTGCGTCCGCTGTCACCCCTTGCAAGGAAAAGCAGCTGTTCCACAAGATCTTTCATGTACTGCGATTCATGCTTGAGCGCCTCGATCGATTCGTTAAGAACCGAGGGGTCTTCTTTTCCCCATCTGTCCAGCATGTTAACGTAGCCCTGAACAACCGCGATCGGCGTACGAAGTTCATGAGACGCGTCGGATACAAAACGTGTCTGCTGCATCTGCGCTTCCTTCATACGCGAAAGCAACCCGTTGAGCGCCGACTCTATTCCCTGAAGATCCTTGTCCTGAGTTTCGATCTTCACGTTTTCTTCCGTTCCGTTCACGCCCCTGATCGCCCTTTCAAGGTTCTCGAGATGCGTCGCATCGAGAGGGATGTTACTGATGACTTCGGCCCGTGACGCAAGATCGTTTAGGGGTTGAAGCTTTCTTCTGATCCTTCCCGTTCTGAACATTGAGAAAAACAACGAGAAAAACTGGTATCCCGCTATCGCAATACCGTAAGGGATCGCTGTCTCCATCATCGGACGAAGCGCTTTATATGCATAAGTTCCATCCTTAAGCGCCAGCCTTATCGCGACGGCATTCTGTGTGTCTCTCGCAAACGCCACGTTTGTGATCTGGCGGATCCCTCCGCTGCCGTTTACAAACGTAAATGCCTCAATTCCGAGAAACAAAAGCAACAGAAAAATATCAAACAAGATATAAGAAACAAACTTGCTGCGCCAGAAGCTCCAGTTTATCTTCCGCGCGATTGAAGTCATCCGCTCCTTGCGTTCCTTTTTTTCTCTCTTTGCCTGTTCCCTGCTCTGCGGAGGATATCCGTAATTATAGTCCTGTTTATGTCTGTATTCGTAATAATTCGGACCTCCACCGGAAGGAGTCCCGTTCCTATAATTCCGATCCATGAGACCTCAACCTCCTCTATGGAAACGGCATTTAACCGCTTCCGATTCCTTGCCAAACACTCATCAAAGCATGTTTATCCGTTGTCTCTGATCACATAACCCACTCCTCGTATCGTGCTGATAAGCTTTATCCCGAATCTATCATCTATTTTTGTCCTGATGTACCTCACATATACATCGATGATGTTCGTCTCGCCGACATAATCATATCCGCAGACCTCGCTGATAAGTTTGTCCCGGTTGAGTACGATATTCTTGTTTTTCATGAGGAGGCGGAGCAGCTCAAACTCTCTGTTCGTAAGCTCAATTTCCTCGCCGCCGACAGTAACCTCATGTCTGTCGGCATCAAGGGTGACACCGTTTATGGTCATCTTTTCGCCGGATTCCGGCCCCGCCGCACCCGTACCTGCGCCGGCCTTCTTCTTGAGCGCAACGCGGATCCTGGCAAGAAGCTCTTCGATTGCGAACGGCTTGGTAAGATAGTCGTCAGCCCCCGCATCAAGACCCGAAACCTTGTCCATAACAGCATCCCGCGCTGTCAGCATAATGACCGGTGTGTCCTTTGTTTGGCGCAGACGTCTTAAAACTTCCATGCCGTTAAGTTGGGGAAGCATGATATCGAGAATGATCAGGTCGACATCAGAGGAGAGGGCCTTTTCAAGACCCTCTCTCCCGTCAAATGCTTTGTCCGTTTCGTATCCCTCGTGCTTTAGTTCGAGCTCCACAAATCTTGCGATGCTCTCCTCGTCTTCGATGATAAGAATCTTAGCCATGCGGTTCTCCTTTTGACATCAGCTGCCCCTTCTTTTGACAAAGAATCCGGGCTTTTCCGCCGAAGTGTTACATATTGCCTTTGTTATTGTTTTTGCTGTTTCTGAAATCGTTTCTGATATCATTCGCAGCGGTTGTCGCTTTGTCACAGAACTGGTTAAGGTCAACCTCGATCTTGCTGCCGCCCTTAAAGCTGTACCTGAAATCGAAGAAGAGTCCGACGATAAGAAGCGGGATAACTACCCAGAAGAAACCGAACAGCAGAAGAATAAGCACGAGCACGGGCATCTGTCCGATCTCTTTTCCTTCTTTTGCGATCACAAATTTGTTCTCCCATGCTTTCCTGATAAGCTTTCCGATCCAGGCGAAGAATGCGCCGACGCTGTCGGAAGCATCTCCCGATTTTTTCTGTCCGCCTTTTGGAGACTCTGTTACAAGGAGGTTTGTATGTCCTTCCCAGCCTGTCGAGTAGTTTGCGCTTGCGGTATTTGTCCTTCCCTGCTTTTCAAGGTAGATCACTGCATCAAGCAGATCGTAATTGTTCGCTTCGAGTGCCGCCTTGGCTTCCTCATAAGAAACGCCTGTCTTCTCTCTGATCTTTTCAACTTTCTCGAAATTATCCATTTTATTTCCTCTCTTTTATCGTGATGTATTTTCTTTGGGATCGTTCCGGGCGGGAGCGCGCTGTTTCTGTGCCCGGATGTGTCCGTTTCTTTAAGACAACCCCATAATACAACACGAAAATTAAAGAAAAATGTGTCGCAGATTAAAATCTGATTAATTTATCGTTCGGCCAGGTACCTCCTCAGCCCGTCTCTCCAATCGGGTAAAAGGCTGAATCCATGCTCCGCAAGCTTTGAAGAATCAAGCCTTGAATTGAGCGGTCTCTTTGCCGGACTCTTAAAATCCGATGTTTTTACCGGTACGATCTTAACGTTTATGCC
>JAEEIH010000060.1 GCA_016281275.1 Lachnospiraceae bacterium
ATATTTGCCATGAAGCTGTTGATCATTTTTACTTCCGGCATTTTGTCGTGAAACCGGTTATCATTTTCTCTTCCGCCGTTTTTGTCGTGAAACCGGTTATCATTTTCTCTTCCGCCGTTTTTGCCGTGAAACCGGTTATCATTTTCTCTTCCGCCGTTTTTGTCGTGAAACCGGTTATCATTTTCTCTTTCGCCGTTTTTGCCGTGAAACCGGTTATCACTTATTCTTCGGCCCCGCCGCGAACCCGTAATCCTTCAAAAACATCTCGCTGTCGCGCCAGTCTTTTCTCACCTTGACGAACAGTTTGAGAAAGATTCTGCAACCCATGAACGCCTCCATCTCAAGTCTCGCTGCGGTTCCGATCTTTTTGAGCATGGAGCCCTGTTTGCCGATTATGATCCCTTTGTGCGAATCCCTCTCGCAGATGATCGATGCCTCGATATCGAATATGCCGGTGCCTTCGCCGGAAACGATTCCCTCTTCGTCGTTGTACTCGACATATCCGCCGCCTCTCGCACGCTCCTTCATGAGGTCGACGCACACGGCGATCCCGTGGGGAACCTCGTCGTTAAGGTACTTAAGCGCATTCTCCCTCACGAGCTCCGCTGCGATCTGCTTTAAAGGCTGATCGGTGAGTTCATCCTCGTCGTAATACATGGGACCTTCATCGAGAAGGTCAAAGATCACATTCTTAAGTTCTTCCTCATTCTCACCGGTTGCGGCGCTCACCGGCACAACCTCATCGAAATCGGCAAGCGTCCTGTACATGTCGATAAGGCGTGGCAGCTCAGTCCGCGGAACGGTATCTATCTTGTTGAGCACAAGCACCTTCTTTGCCTTACTGCCCTTAAGGAGCTGTGAAACCCTCGCATCGCCCTCGCCCGTTTTCTTCGACGGCTCAACGAGCCAGAGTACAACATCCGCCTCGCTCAAGGTACGCTTCGCAGTCTCCTCCATGTGCTCTCCGAGCTTGTGCTCGATCTTGTGGATCCCCGGGGTGTCGATAAAGATCATCTGCCCGCGTTCTTCCGTGAGGATCGTACGGATGCTCGTGCGCGTTGTCTGCGGCTTGTTGCTCGTGATCGCAACCTTCTGTCCTATGAGCCTGTTCATAAGCGTCGATTTCCCGACATTTGTTCTCCCGACAAGTGCAATAAAGCCCGACTTGTACATTTTTTCTCTCCTTTTCGGGTTTTTCTACAACGTTAGAATAAATTATAAATGTTTTCAAACAGATCCTTTTCTTCCTCGATGTCGCTCTCATTTCCGACCACGCATATGTTCCCCATGTCGGTGACCTTCTCCACCACATCGGCGAGTTTTCTGATATCCTCACAGTTCGTGTCAAGTATTGCGCTTCGGCGATCATTGAACCAGCCGGCATCGAACCCGATTATATAAGCGTTGAGGGAGATCTTTCCCTTCGTGTCGGGAGTCATCGGCGTGTCGAGTGTGCCTATGGTTCCTATGACGAACTTCGTCATCTCCCTTTCGTCAACACTGAAATTGCGGATGTATTCAGCCGCTGCCTTAAATGTCTCGAGCGTCTTTCCTATTGAAGGGTCTCTGTACGAATAAAAGGATATCATCCTGATCGGTCTGATGAAACTGAATCCGCATCCGTACGCGCCGCCGAGAATCCTGATATTGTTCCAGAGAAATTCATTTGTCACGATGGATGAAAGAACGATCAGGTGTGCCGTTTCCTTCGGATCCCGGCATTCATGTATTCCCGCAAGAGCGACGTAATTGACGTCACTTGCGCTCTTATAAGCTTTTCCGGTGGGTTTCAGATCATATAAGGGACCTCTGCCCTCGCGTATTTCCCCGATAGACCCGGCCTTGGCGGTGGTGCCGCATTTATCCTCAAATCCATCGATTCCGTCAAGCAGGCGCTTCACCGCTTCATCAAGTCCGTCAAAGATCTCGCGCGTTGATGTGACATTAAACCAGAGCGCTTCTCTTCGGATGATCTTCTTTAAAGCAGCCCGACCGCGCTCCACGGCGCTTATGATTTCTTCGTCGTCGGAAGAATCAAGCCTGCATAACAATTCATATAAGCCGCGCCCCCAAAGCGAATTCGAAAACGCATCAGCATTCGAGACCGACGCCCTCGCCAAGGACAGCGCCACCTTGTGTCCCGAACTCGTGTACATTCCTCTCAGACCCGTGACAGACTCTCTGATCACCTCTCTTATCCTTGAAACGGACGAAAAATCGGTCAGGAAGAATACCTCCGCGAACAGGTCCATAAGTGCTTCCGCTTCACGCGCAAATGCTTTTCCGGAAATCGAGAAGATCGGTCTGTACTCCTCGCTTCCCGGAATGACGTAGGACGAAATGCACGAAGTGATTCCGCCGGTGTGAATGCCGGATTCATTGTCAAGTTCAAGGTATGTGTGTTTCTCCGTATCAAGATTTCCGTAAAGTCTGACCAATAAACCCAGGTAAGAAGCTTCTTCCTTCTCGATGCCGTTCACTTCGAAAAACGCATCGAAATAGAAGATCCCGTTTGTGTCAATTTCATGCAGGAGTGTGGGAACTCCGCACAGCGATGCCTCTTCGTTTATCGGCACGAATCCGGTCCTTTCGATATCCTCGCGCCTGAGCATCGGCACGGTGAGCAGTTCCTCGGGAGTCGAAGGTTCCTGCTGATATTCTTTAAGCTTTTCGGCCCGCCGCCTTAACTCTTTCAGTTCATCTTCAGAAAGGCTCTCTTTATATTTGCGAAGTTTTTCCGCGAGCGCGGCATTCTCCTCGCGGTCGAGCCCTTTCTTCGGCTTCAGCACGCACCAGCCGCTTGTCGGCGAATTCAGTAAATATTCATTGACGAGTTTTTCGTAGAAATCGGTGTCTATCGCCTGACGAAGTCCGTCGAAACAGCTTCTGACATTAAGGCCGGCGTACGGTTCATCGTCATCGTAGAGCCATGTGTCAAGTGACTTGAAGATATAGATGAGCCCCTTGGGCGTCGATCCGTAATCCTCCTCAAAAAAGCAGAATTCCGCGCGGGTCAGGACACTCTGCAGCGAGCGCTTGTTGATTCCCTTTTTCACTTCACTCTCGATCGTTTCGCGTACGACAGTCCTTACTTCTTCCAATTTGTCGGCCTCAATGTTGCGGATCTGGAGCACGCCAAAGGGCTGGCGCACCTCATCCACAGCATAAAAGGAAATCTCTTTCCCGAGCCCCTTCTTGATAAGCGCCTCTTTAACCGGAGCTCCCGTGATCTCAAAGAGCGCCTGGCAAACGAGCGCGAGCGCCGTGTTAGTCACGACATCCTTGTTGTCGGCGAGCATAAACGTCCAGTTTATGAACGACGCATCCTCCTCGGGATCGTCATCGGCAAGCGGATAAAAATCCTCTCCGTACTGTTCGCCGATCGCCGGCTGCAATTCCATACAGGGAACCTGCCGGGCTTCGTCAAATGCACAAAGGTATTCTCGGTCGAGAAATTCGAGCCTCTCCGTCACGTCCATGTCACCATAGAGGCTGATATAACTGTTTGAAGGATGATAATACTTTTTATGAAATTCAAGGAATTCCTCGTATGAAAGCCCGGGAATACAGTCCGGATCTCCGCCGCTCTCAAATCTGTACGCAGTATCGGGGAAGATCGCTTTCATGGAATTGCGTCCCAGTTTTTCGGTAGGAGACGAAAAAGCCCCCTTCATCTCGCTGTAAACGATTCCGTTAAGACCAAGCTCGCCGTTCTCATCAACCTCGTAATGCCACCCTTCCTGCCTGAATATCTCCTCTTTTTCATAAATAGCGGGATAAAAAACCGCATCGAGATAAACGTCCATCAGATTCGCAAAATCCTGCATGTTGCAGCTTGCGATCGGATAGCAGGTCTTGTCCGGGAACGTCAGCGCATTAAGATATGTGTTGAGTGACCCCTTCTCCAGCTCCATAAAAGGGTCCTTCGGCTTAAATTTCCTTGATCCGCACAGAACACTGTGCTCGAGGATGTGCGCAACGCCCGTGTTGTCCTTCGGCGGTGTGCGGAACGCGATACAGAACACCTTGTTGTTGTCATCATTTGAAATAACGCTAATGCGTGCTCCGCTCTTTTTATGTTTCAAAAGATAGCCGGTACCTTTGCAGTCGGGTATATATTCCTGTTTTATCAACGCATATTCGGAAGGTATAAGACTTTTTTCCATGCAAGATCCTTTCAAACTGAAAATTTGCGTTTTTTCATGCGTAATGTATGTCTCCGCAGGAAAAAAACCACATGTGATATTTTATACTTTCGGGGCATTTTTCGCAATGACCCCGAAGAGTGTTTTGTCCCAAAAAGCGTTTGGATACGGCGTTTCATTTTTCTGTTTGAAAACCGTCTGTTATTATTTCTTCATTGACATGTGCTCTTAAAAGATTTCATGTATTTTATTATGCAAAAATGATAACATTTTCTTTGACATTGATTTGTATGTATGGTACATTAGTTTTTGGGTGTCGAGGACGATACCTATGTAGATTTTTTATTTTTTTATGGAGGCAATTTATGAAGAAGGGTACTGTTAAGTGGTTCAATGCAAAGAAGGGTTTCGGATTCATCTCCGATGAGGAAGGCAACGATGTGTTCGTTCATTTCTCGGCATTAAACATGGACGGCTTCAAGGTTCTCGAGGAGGGCGAGGCTGTAACATTTGATGTGGTTGAAGGCGAAAAAGGACCTCAGGCTGCGAACGTAACAAAGTGCTAATGACACTGCTGGTTATGATCCGTCTACTAACCGGTTAGTTTATAACATACAGTTTATAAAATAATAGTTAGATTTACAGGTTATAACAAGAGCCGGCCCACACCGCCGGCTCTTTTCATTGAAGATCATGTGACGAACCGCCCGTTTTTGCGATACAAGGACTGTTCCTCGCGTGAGGGGTCGAAGTCTCGACCAAATTATGCGATCGGGGGAAAACGTAATGAACAGTTTCAAAAAGGGGATCTTCGACGGGCTGCCCATAGGCCTCGGCTATCTGGCGGTCTCCTTTTCGTTCGGAATAATGGGAACGGGCTACGGACTCACCGTTTGGCAGACCGTGCTCATCTCCATGACAAACGTTACCTCCGCGGGCCAGTTTGCGGGTCTTAACATCATGGTCGGCATGGGTTCCTACATCGAAATGATCGTCTCGCAGCTTGTCATCAACTCACGATACAGTCTGATGTCGGTTTCCCTGTCCCAATCTGTCGACAAAAGCTTTACAACAAAGATCCGGCTTCTCTTCGGTCAGTTCGTCACCGACGAGATCTACGCCGTCGCGTCGAGTCGCGGAGAGGATATCGGCAGACGCTATTTTTTCGGTCTTTGCATTCTTCCATACATCGGATGGACTCTCGGGACGCTCCTCGGAGCGATCAGCGGCGATATCCTCCCCGCTTCTGTTTCGACTGCACTCAATGTTGCACTTTACGGGATGTTTATCGCAATCTTTGTACCTCCCATGAAAAAGGCTCTCAGCATCACCGTTGTCGTGCTCGTCAGCATCTGCTTAAGTGTTTTCCTTTATTTTCAGCCCTTCTTCGAAATATCTTCAGGTGTGAGCGTTATCATCTGCGCAGTCGTCGCTTCTGTTGTCGGAGCGGTCTTCTTCCCGATAAAGGACGAGGCAGATAAAAACGGCCTCGATGCCTTAAACTCCGCGGACACGCTTTCGGAAGAACGGGAGGTACGACATGGGGAATGAATTCTACATCTACCTTGCTGTAATGGCGGTTTCCACCTACCTTGTGCGCGCGATCCCCTTTGTAGCTTTCAGCCGTAAGATAAGGAGCCGTTTTGTCCGCTCGCTTCTTACCTACGTGCCCTACGCGGTTCTTTCCGCCATGACAGTTCCCGCTATCTTTTTCTCGACAGGCTCTCTGCTCACCGCATCGGTCGGATTCGTTACCGCGCTGGTGCTTTCACTTGCCAACCGCAGCCTTATTACCGTTGCGTTTTTCTCATGCCTCGCCGTGTTTATAGTGGGCCTTTTCTGATTCATTTCAGGGACTCTCTTACAGCCGGATGGTTTCGTTCTTTTTCTTGATATCTCACACTCATTTTCAAAAAACGTCGTAAGACCTCCGGCTCCGTAAATACAAAGCGTCAATCGTTCCTTCATGGAAAAGCTTTTCTTTCCTTCCCCGAAACACTTTGATATAATTGACATGATCTTATAAGGAGGTTTACTAGATATGATATCTGAATATTCCGAAAAAAATTCCAACTCCGTGATCCGTTTTTTGGGCAACCCTCTGATTCTCGCACTCGGGGTTCTTATCCTCGGAAAAGTCGGCTTTGATCTCTTTTGCGCCATAAACGGTCATACCCTTTACGCTGCGCTTGCGGTCATCCCGGAGCACTACATTCCGGGCTGCTCGGGGCCGATGAATCTCACGATGTTCGTCATCTTCTCCGTTCTCCCGCTCATGCTCGCCGTTGCGGCAATCCTCACGTTCGTTTCGGCAAAGAGGGCCGGCAGTTCCGCGCAGACCATGTCAACGGCCGGTCTTTCGCTCGCTTCGGCGTTCTGTGTTGCGCGCCTCGTGATCTGCTGTGTTTTTGCAGCCGTCACCGCTTATGTGAGCGTCACTCTTTCGGCTGTGACAGATAACAACGCATATATGCTCGGACTCCTCGCTTCCGCAGGCATCGTCCTTTACGGCTTCGTTAATTACTTTCTTTTGAACAACGCCGTAAAGGGACTCCGTTATGATGCTTCCGCATACGGAAAGCCTCACAGAGTTTCCTTCATTCCTTCGATCACAATGCTTGTGAGCATGGCGGTAAACGTTGCTGTTCCGTTTATTTATTCCGTGGCGGTAAGCTCGTTAAACACCTCCCTCACCGCTCTGATCGACAAGCTTAACACTCTGTTCAGCTCCGACTATCTTCTTTTCGACCTCGCCAAGGTGAACGATATCGTTGATAAAGCGAAGGTTCCGTCACTCGTCAAGGACATGATCTACGAATTTGTCGACAACTGCGTTCCCACGGTCGATGAGTACCTCGGCAAGGTGACAACGCCTGTAAACGAGCTGTTTGACGACATCTCGTCATTCCTTACAAAGGACAACACCCTCATGATCGTCTCGGGCATCATTTCGGCTGTCATCATTGCTCTTTCGATTGCCCTCATTTTTATGGCAAGAAGCGCTCAGAACAAGGCGAAAACTCAAAATATATAATACCTATCGATATTTAAATATGATATAATCTGATTTAGGTATTTTTGCTTACCAAAAACGAATAAGGAGGTTTACTTTTTATGTTTTGCGAAAACTGCGGAAGGCCACTCCTTGATGGGGAAATATGCAACTGCACACAGCAGACTCCTTCAGAGAATGATTCTTTTTCCATGAAACCGGCTCCCGCAGAGCCCGAAACCGGTGTCTCTGCCGAACCCACGATCATGGTTCCCGACGAACCCGAAACCGGTGTCTCTGCCGAACCCACGATCATAATTCCCGACGAACCCGAAGCTTCCGTTTCGGATGCTCCCGCTTCTCCCTTAAACGAGTTGCCTGAGGCTCCCGCTTCTCCCTTAAATGAGTTGCCTGAAGCTCCCGCTGCGCCC
>JAEEIH010000061.1 GCA_016281275.1 Lachnospiraceae bacterium
AGATGACATGGCCGGGCTGTCCCACGATCTATTACGGCGATGAAGCGGGGCTTTGCGGTTTCACGGATCCCGACTGCAGGCGCACTTTCCCCTGGGGACATGAGGACAGGGATCTGATCCATCTTCACAAGGAAATGATCGCCATACGAAAGAGACTGACAGTTCTTAAGTACGGTTCGGTGGCTCCTCTCTACGCGGAGCGTGGTGTCTTTGCTTTTGCCCGTTTTGACAGAGAGAACATTATAGTTACGATCCTGAACAACAACGATTGCGAAAAGGATCTCACAATTTCCCTGGAAGGCATAGACATAGACATGGGAGCAATGGTCACGATCATGCTGACGGATGCGGACGGATACCGCAGGGAAGCCCATTTTCATCATGTTGAGGACAGACAGTTTTCCGTGCATATGAAACCTCATTCGTCCTGTGTGCTTAAGGACCTGGATCCTTGAAAACTTTTTGACTTTACTCCTGTGCAAAGAGGATTAGATTACTTTAGTTTTGATCATGTTTTTTTGACGTTTGTATTGACACTTTAAACCGTTAAAGATATAATATTATCCACGCATATAAAGAAAATGCGTATGTTTTAAGGGTTTATCTCGTAAGAGAGAACATCCGCTTTGGAAGTGGCGGATGAAAAGAATATACAGATATGAAGTTGGGAATAACTTTTTGGAACATATCTTATTGTTTATGATTTGCTCTTACGATTATGAGGGGGCACAAGTTTCTTTAAAGGTGGAAACTTGCCTTGTTTTGATATGGTTTTTTTAACCGCTCTCATGGTTCGTATGAGGACGGTTTTTTTATTTTGCTTAAACGGAGGGAAAAAATGGCACTGATCACTGTACGGGATCTATCACTTGGATATGAAAACCGGATTATTATTGAAAAGCTGAACTTTACCGTCAATGCCGGGGACTATCTTTGCATTATGGGAGAAAACGGATCGGGGAAATCAACTCTGATCAAGACTTTACTTAATCTTAAGAGTCCTTTGGCAGGAGAGATCTTAATCGGGGAAGGATTAATGAAAAATGAGATAGGTTACCTACCTCAGCAGACTGTTGTACAAAGAGATTTTCCGGCATCGGTTAAAGAAATCGTAGTTTCGGGATGTCAGTCTCAATGCGGATTAAGGCCGTTTTATAACAAAAAGGAAAGGGAAATTGCTCAAAAAAACATGGAACGTATGGGGATCCTGAAATTGCAAAACCGTTGCTATCGGGAACTTTCCGGTGGACAACAGCAAAGGGTGCTTCTGGCAAGAGCACTTTGTGCGACACGTAAAATCTTACTTTTGGATGAACCTGTTTCGGGATTGGATCCCAAAGTAACTGCCGAAATGTATTCGCTTATTGCGGGATTAAACGATGAAGGGATCACAGTGATCATGATATCTCACGATCTGAGTGCGGCTTTACAGTACGCAGATCATATTTTGCACATTGGTGCATCTGTGTTTTTCGGAACCAGAAAAGAATACATTAAAAGCGAGGCAGGAAAGAGCTTCCTGTTACAGCAGAAAGCCGGTGGAAACATATGATTGAAAAATTAATAATGTACTTACAGTATCCTTTTGTAAGATATGCCTTGATCGTGGGAGTATTGATAGCTCTGTGTTCATCGCTTCTGGGAGTTACCCTGGTTCTTAAGCGATTTTCATTTATAGGAGATGGTCTTTCTCATGTAGCTTTTGGAGCCATGGCTTTGGCAGCAGTGTTAAACATTACAAATGATATGCTTTTGATACTGCCTGTCACAATTGCGGGAGCGGTCATTCTTTTGAGAACTGGACAAAATGCAAAGATCAAGGGTGATGCTGCTGTAGCCATGGTTTCGGTCGCATCATTGGCATTTGGTTACTTGATAATGAATGTTTTTTCAACCTCATCGAATTTGTCGGGAGATGTGTGCAGTACACTGTTCGGATCAACGTCGATCCTTACTTTGACAAAAAAGGAAGTTTTGATCTGCATGATCTTGTCTGTACTCGTGGTAGTGTTTTTCGTCCTGTTTTACAACAAGATCTTTGCGGTAACCTTTGATGAAAACTTTTCAAAGGCAACGGGAGTAAGGACAGAGGCCTATAATTTAATGATAGCTGTTGTGATCGCGGTGATCATTGTTTTGGCAATGAACCTTGTGGGATCTCTTTTGATTTCTGCTTTGGTAATCTTCCCGGCTTTATCTGCCATGAGATTGTTCAAGAACTTTAAAAGTGTAACTATCTGCTCCGCGATCCTGTCCGTGGTTTGCGCTTTGGTTGGAATAGCGGTATCGATAGTCGCAGGAACACCCGTTGGGTCAACAATTGTCGGAATTGATACTTTGGCGTTTGGAATGTGCTGGCTTTTAGGAACTATAAGAGGAGGAATTGTAAAATGAAAAGAATAATGAGTTTGGGCTTTTTGATCGCATTAATTTTGATGGTGGGAGTTGCCTGTGGTAAAGAAAGTACAAACCAAAGCGGCAGAACGATCAACATGACTTCGAGCGTGGACGATGTTTTGGCAGCAGGAGTGGCAGCTCAACAGAATGAAGAGAACAAAGAAAGATCTGCAAGCATAGATGAGATCGAGGAAACGGAAACGAAAACTGTTGAGCAGCAACAGGCGGATCGCCCGAAAACAGCTGAGGGGGCAGAAGAGTCTAAAAAGGAAGTAAAAGAAAAGCCTCAAATTGATGTGGATATCACGGAATTATCAGCCACCATGGCCTATTCCGAAGTTTGTAACATGATCTATATGCCTGATGATTATATGGGCAAGACGGTAAAGGTGAGAGGTATTTTTGATACTTATTATGATGCAGTGAATGATCTTTACTTTCACGCATGCATAGTAATGGATCCGACCGGATGCTGCGCTCAAGGTGTGGAGTTTGTTGCCACAAACGATTACAGTTATCCGCAAGATTTTCCGACAGAGGGTGAGATGATCACTGTAGCAGGGGAGTTTGATACTTATGTTGACGGACCATACGTTTACAGCACGCTTCGTAACGCGATCATCTATTAAAAAAATCAAAAGATCGTAATGTGATCACGAATGTTACGGTTTGGGATAACGCTTTTCTAAGCACCTAAGATAAGCTGCGTCTCAGGCTGTTTCAGATAACAAAATCTATAAAGGAGGTTATATGAAAAGAACCGGTAAAAGCGTCATATCTGTTTTAATAAGTGCTTTGATCCTTGTATTGGCACTTGTGGGAAATACTGATGTGAAAACAGTTCATGCCGCACAACATGCAAAGGGCGTTAAAATGGGATTTCATAAAGAGATTGCCATAAATCGCTCTGAAAAGATCTTAAAAGGTTTGTGCCTGTTCCATAAGTGGTCGCTGAGAAACACAAGCGGAGACGGATGCGAAAGCGATATTGTTGAGCATTACGTCTGCGTGAAGTGCGGAAAAACAAAGGAAAAAACGATCACTACCGCCGGCAATCATGATTTTACGGCTCCGACATGTACATCGTCTGCCGTATGCCGTAAATGCGGGGCGAGAGGAAGAGGACCGCTGGGCCATGATTGGACAGTAGCAACCTGCGATTCAAGTGCTACATGCAAAAGGTGCGGTGTAAAAGGAGAAGGACCGCTGGGACACATGTGGACATCACCCACATGCACTGATCCGAGCAGGTGTATAAGGTGCGGAAAAAGCAAAGGACCTGTTCCCGGGCATTGCTTCACCCAAGCAACATGTACCGTTCCTCAGTTGTGTATGAGATGCGGAATGAGCTACGGAGAACCGCTCGGACATGAATGGGAAGAAGGAACAGACACATCAACAGAAAAATGTAAAAGATGTGGCGTGATCAGAGGAAGTACTAATTAGAAGAATCCCTGTCAGACTGACTTTTTTACGTCGGTTTCGGAACAGGGGAATAAAACGGAGGTAATATGAAAAAAGCTATTAAAAGCGTGGTTTCTGCCTTATTAAGTGTTTTTATGCTCATAGGAACACTTTTAAGCGATACGGGAATCGAAAGAGCATATGCGGCAGAGAAAACAGAGATTGCAAAGGTGATCATGGTTGGATTTCATAACGGAAATACAACGAACATAACAAGTCCACTTGCAGCAAAGGGATGCCTGATCCACAAATGGTCATTAAGTTATACCAGTGGAAACGGATGCACTACTGATATTGTAGAGCATTACACATGTACAAAATGCGGTAACACAAAAACGAAAACAGTTCAAAGGGCAAATGGATCCCACAGTTACAGTGCAGCAACCTGTACATCGGCCAAAAAATGTACAAGATGCGGAGCGACCAGCGGAAGTGCTCTTGGCCACAATTACGGTTCAGCAACATGTACGTCAGCTAAGAAGTGTACAAGATGCGGTGCAACCAGCGGAAGTGCTCTCGGCCACAGCTGGGGTAGTTGGGTAATTGATGACAGACCGACATGTACAATTGACGGTGCAAAACACAGAACCTGCACACGATGCGGAGCTTTCGACCAGGGCAGAGAATCTGCTACGGGCCACAATTGG
>JAEEIH010000062.1 GCA_016281275.1 Lachnospiraceae bacterium
GGCGTTCCGGTTTCTTCGGGGTGAACGGTTGTACTCTGTTCTTCACCCACCGACACGTGCGAGCTCGTGGTCGGCGTTCCGGTTTCTTCGGGGTGAACGGTTGCACTCTGTTCTTCACCCACCGACACGTGCGAGTTCGTGGTCGGCGTTCCGGTTTCTTCGGAGCGAACGGTTGCACCCCGTTCTTCACCCACCGTTGCGTCCAAACCTGTGGTCGGCACCACAAGCAAAGTCGTTCCCCCGGGTATCCCTCTTTGAGAATCGGATTCAGGATTTTCCGGTGCCATCCCTCCGTTATTTGCAGGATTCTCAGGAGTCGCCTTCGCCCAATAAGACTCATCCCAGATTGTCACGATGTCATCAAGCGCCTTCTTAATTTCTTCGAGCACATTTTTAATTCTTTCCCTTCCCTGACGTGTTTCCGCTGTATCACTTTCGCTTTCCGGAGATGTCAGTCCCTCAGAAATGTTTCCAAACGAACCGGACCAACCTGTCATCTGACTCTTGACATAATCGGTCTTTCTTTTTTCTGCCGCACGATCCGAAGTGATGCTTCTGTTTCTTTTCTGTGCCTCTATTTCTTTAAGTCGTGCTTCGTCACGTTTCGTATTGGCTCTTGTTTTTCTCCTTTTTCGAATCCATTTCGTAATCCGCCAACCCTCGTTCAACTGCGCCTGATCTTCCTCAGACAATTCCCCCTTACGGGTTCTCAGTCGTTCTTCTTCGTCTGCTTCATCTATCGTCCCCAGATCAAGGGTTGCCCTATGATCGGATTCGATAATGCCCTGCATATTACGTTCTCTTTCACGGCGTTTTTGCTCTTCCTGTTCTCTGCTGCCGGCTTGTGCTGTTACTTGCCCATCCATATGCCGCTGCTCCTTTCCCATTCCCTCACATCGATCCGCTGTATCTCATTCGTCCTATTGTCATGTTATTTTATTTTCAGCTTTTTCCCGATCAAATCAGTCAATGCCTTATCAAGTCTCACAGGACCGGTTTCGATATCTTCATCCTCGGTTCTGTCGGAATCGGTCTTTGCTTCCATGTTCCCGTCCGTCTCGGTGGTTGCTTCCATTCTCGGAGCATATTTCCCGTCCTTAAAGACAACCAGTGATTTATCTATCTCATAGAGCTTTCCGAGGTAATTCTGTATCGTTTCATCGTTGAGTCCTTGTTCTTCCTGCTGTTCCTGAACGCTGCATTTCAGAAGAATAAATTTAGAGATACATTTTTCCTTCATGTCATCGCTCATATCTTTTATCTCTTCTTCAAATGCGAATACGCTCGTATCCCTGAGATTTTTAGTTGCTTCCTGGGTTAACGCAGGTGAATCGAAACCGTATTTTGCGGCTATTTCAAAGAATTTATTGTATTCAGGCACTCCTCCCGTTTCTCCCTGTGTGTCTTCTTCCGCTTCTTCGTTAAAGATCACATTGGTAACGGTAAGGGTTGTTGTTTCACCATCCTGCTCGGTTTTTACCGTAAATTTCATCTTTTCAAAATCTTCCGGTTCTCCCGTCATCCCGCAAACCGTCTGAATGATATCAAGCTGGGATCTGACAGAATCAGCCAGTGAAATCTCCGTGTGATCAGGGTCACCCTCCCGGACCCATGTCACTATCTCATCAATGCTTCCTTTTTTCTCTTCCTGTTCTTCACTTTCGGCTACTTCCGTGCTTTCGACGGCAATTCCCTCAAAATCCATCAGACTCATCCGGATGACCGTGGCCCATTTGAGGCTCACGACTTCGTCAAAAAGTGCTCCCGCTACCCCGTCGATATTCAGCGACATCCTGTCAACGGCATTTTTGAAACCGTCAATGTTGATCTCGCCGTCCGTTTGTATGTTGGAAAGGCTGTCCTTGAGGTTCTCCAATGTCTTTTTTATGCGGTCACCGACGAACTTGTACGCTTCAATCCTTTGTTCGACTCCCACATATTTTCCGGAAAAGTTATCGCCTGCAATTGATATGATGTCCGCAATATCGGAGAGTGCGCGATTGCATGCCTCACTGACCCCGTCTCCCTCATCCGGATTCTTAGGCTTCCGGTCATATGATGTTTTTATACCATTTATCGTTCCGTACCATCCTGTAAGCGCATCCACCAGTTCGCGGTTCTGCAAAGCAAGCATTTCCTCTTCCTCGTCATTTGCGCCGCTTACGGGCTCTGTGTCCTGTACATCCTGTTCGGGTTCCCGCACATCTGCTTCGCTTTTTCCGCTGCGCATCTTATGTAACCCTCTGTCCTTAATATTTCCGAGCATTTTCAGCCCTTCCGCACCGATACCGGGGATGAGCTTTCCGCCGATAGATTTCATCTTTTCAATAGCCTCGCCGCCGGGAAGAATCGAGCCGAGACCACTACCCGAAAGAAGTGAATCGAGCCCTCCGCCCGAAAGCATGGAACCGAGCCCTCCGCCCGAAAGCATGGAACCGAGTCCTCCGCCCGAAAGAATGGAACCGAGTCCTCCGCCCGAAAGCATGGAACCGAGCCCTCCGCCCGAAAGCATGGAACCGAGTCCTCCACCCGAAAGCATGGAACCGAGTCCCCCTCCTCCCGAAAGGAGTGAGCCGAGTCCGCTGCCTCCCGAAAGCATGGACCCAAGTCCCGAACTTCCGCCCTTTGACGAAAGCATGGAACCAAGACCCGAACCGCTTCCTCTCGATGAAAGCATCGACCCGAGTCCCGAACCTTTCGAAGACATTTTTGACATTCCTTTTAATCCACCCGACAACATTCCGGAAAAACCCATATTCTCTTCCTTCCCTACCGCAACCGATTGTTTGGCTTTTCGGTAACAAACAAGCTGTATTTATCGGTCATACCGATACAGCCCGACGCAGCGAGGCTTGTTACGCACAAGTCCGCACTGTGACTGCTTACTTTGAAGATATCAATGTGTAATATTTTATGACTTCTTTTTTTTCGAGCCTCTCATCACCGACCAGCTTCGTTATGAGTGACAATCCCTCGTCGCCGGCAATAAGTGCGCTGACACCACAGTCTCTTGTGTATTTCTTTTCGATCGCAAGCGCGGTCGACTTGATCAGCCCCGCCACATAACCTCTGTATTCGGGTTCAATATACATAAACGAGATCATCACCTTGTTTTCAATCACGGGATTGATGATCGTAAATCCGCAAACTCTCCCGTCTTTCAAAAAGACCATGCTGCATTCGGAGTCGAATTCAGAATACAGACGCCTGATGTCGCACTCAAAGCCGGATTGCTCAAGTGCCTCTTTGAGAGATGAAATAACTCCCGGAGAACGGATTTCTTTTATTGGAAGTGCTTTTTCCCGTGGAAGATCTTCAATCCTTTTTATTAGGGGACTTTCCAGCACATCACTGAGTATAAAGGAATAGCAATCCGCAAAGGAGTGATCCCTTTCAAACGCCATTTTCCCAAGAAAAGCTTCAAGAGCCTCATCCTCATGAGGCAGAATTACAGAAAC
>JAEEIH010000063.1 GCA_016281275.1 Lachnospiraceae bacterium
AGAAGTATTTCTCCTTCCCTAATTATGATGGCTCTGCACGCAGTACGCGTGTTTGCCCAATTTCCAAAATAATTATCTCCAATAATCTCTTTTATCTTCATATGTATGAAAGAAAAATCCAAGATTTATCCTTACCTCCCGCCTTCCGATATCATCATTCGTATAGCAGCATGTATCAAAACCTATAAGTTCAAAGCCCTCGTGAAGATAGAAACCTATGGCATTTGTATTACATGACTGAGTCTCAAGAATGATTGCGCGCCTGTTCTGCTCACGAGCCACATCTTTTGCTTTATCCATCAGTCGTTTTCCTATGCCCATGCCTCTGAGCTCGTCCGACACCCACAACTCCGTTACCATTAGCCTGTTTGACCATTCTTCAGGACAAACTTCAATGCATGCCAATAGCTCACCATCTTTTCCGACCACTCCGTAGGCCTTTGCATTTTCCCAATGATCCTGATATAAAGAATCCGGAAAATCATATTCCTCCGGCGTATGGATTATTTCCTCTTCAGCCTGCTTTTTAATGATTTTTACAGTGCACCCGTCTGCATTCAGCGGATTGATTTCAAAATCATAATAACTATCGCTTCTTGTTGTAAGCGGAATAGTTTTTCCCTTCCACTGTTCCTTTGGCAGTGCTGCAATCTCATAATTATTTTCCATAACTTCTCCTATCAAAGCTCTAATACAGCAATAATCTCTTTCATGTATATACAAACAATACCGCAACCACATTATTTCTACAAGAAATATTTTCAATTTCCCACTACCACGATATACTGTGTTTTTTCCATCGCTTTCATGCGAGCCTCCAGCAGATTTATCATGTATGTTAATGCCTCTCTTATTTCCGTTTCCTCTTTCAGATTTTTCCCTTTTCCGGGGTGAAGATTCTTAAGAAGCGGGATGACATGATCTTGATAAATAATACCTTCTCTAAATCCGACATCCAATCTTTCACGATTTACCCACTTAACTGCATCCACCCTCTGCACACTTTTTGCACCGGACGCCGTACCTTCCTGCTCAAAGTATTTTCCGAACCAATCCTTATCGAAAATATGATAAAGCATGGGAGGCACTTCATCATATAAGCTGACTCTTCCTATGCCCTTTACCTCACAGTTGTATCTTGCCCTGTTCATAGCTCTGTCCGGAAGCAAGATATAATTGCATCTAAGCTCCGCAAGTTCAAGGAATCTGTCAAGGAGCTGCACCAGTTCGTGCTTTGGAGGAAGATAGGCATCACTGTCATCTGCAAGAAGCTTCAGATAATGATCAGGATCACCATTCGTAGCATATTTGAAGAATTTAATCCCATACTCCCTGTTAAGGCAATTCGCAACCCAACTGATCGGTGTCCATGCACTCATAAGAGTATCTGCCCTAAGGTCTCCGTTAAAGTAAAGACAGTCAAGATCGTTCTTCTGTCTCCATTCATTGAAGCGGGCTTTCCCTTCTTCTGTATTCTCCCACGCCGGTTTTGTCTCTCTCCCCTTCATCCAGTAAAGACAGAAGTTTTTAAGATGATTGTCACTGTAATCATTTCCAAGATACTCTTTCATCATGTTTCTCATAACTGTTTTCTCCTTTTCTTCATTGGTATTTTCTGTAACTGAAAAAAGACTGCTGTATTGCAATCCGCTTGCAATAATTATTATGGAATTTTATATCTTCAGAATTTTGAAGGTGTATAGAATCTATTCTTTTTTGTAGCAGGTAAGGGACCACGAAAATCCGAAATCATACCATAGTCCATAACGATCAAATATCTTATCAAACTCAGTTTTTATATGTCCTGCAATCTCCGGAATTGATATGATTCCGGTTTCTTCCAAGACGCACTTCCTGATAAATTCCGTTTTTGTATCGGAAACTATCTGTTCCCAGACCGGTCTTATATCCTCTACACTCAAAGATTCTGATATTTCCATATCCGCCGTGTACTCTTCATAGGTTCCGTATCTCTGGTATGTCGGAGTAAGATTTTCTTCTCCCGTCTCATATGCTTCTCCGTTTACAAACTCCTGATATTCTTCCCACGTATCGAATACAAGCGGATCCCATACAGTATAGTCAGGGTTATCAAATTTATCCTCCAGTATCTTCTCCAGAAAATCCGAAGCACACTGACATTCATATTTTTCATACAAATAATCATCCAATATATCAGTATGATCAAAAATGTATTCCCACGCTTCTTCTGATATCTCAGATTTCCTTGTTTCGTATGTATCGTATCTCAGCAGCATACAAAGAGGACCCTCATAAACCATATCCAATATATGCTCCGGATTTGAAAAGCTCCTCCATACCGGATTTCCAAGGCAGTCTCTTTCTTCTGTGATGCCTCTCGTATAATCCTCCGGATTTACATTTTCTTCAAACTTCACGTAATTAAGACTCCCATAACAGCATGCTCTTTCAGCCGAATATGAATACCTGTTACCGTTTGCCAGAATTGTTGTATCCTCCCATAGTCCCCATTTCTGAAGAAAGCGGATCAGGTCAGACACCAATAATTGTGTTTTTGAATTATCCATGTTTTGATCACCTCACTTAAAAATATAATCTATGGCTATGATCCTGCCTAAGTCATCAAATGCATCCACCATAGCTTTTGGTGAAGGCTCTAATTTTATATCATAAGCCTCAAAGTATCTGTAACAAAAAAGAACTGTCTTTACGACAATTCTCTTTCATGCAGACTCGAAAATCACTTCATGATTTCCTCGTTGAATAGAAACTATCAACCTAATAGCTTCTATTTATATTATGGAATTATTGTTCTTCAAAATTTTGAAAGTTTTGACTTACACATTCTAATTTCCACTGTTCTTTATTCGGTCGCCAGTATTTTACTTGATTATTTACTGCAAACTCTGCCTCTTTTCTTCCCTGTCCCAATTGCCTTCTGATGATTTTTTAAGCATTAGAATCTCTTCACAATTTGTCATTGTATATTTCACTTGCCCTTCTGAGTTCATAACAGATTTTCTTTCTAACTTCTATATCCATAATCTCCACCCTGCTTCCATACTGCATAGCCCAGTGGACAATCATAGACGGGGATGTACGGACCTTCACGATGTCATAATGTATTTCATTTCCCTTTTCATCCACACCGGTAACCGCATCCACCTTTTCATAATGATCACCAAACCAGTCATGGATGATGGTATAATCTGTATTCTTTATTTTGATCCTGATATCCTGAGGTTCATCATAAGCCATGTTAAGATGCTCTGACATGTACTTCTCAGGATCCCAGGCTGCGCTTAAAATTGGAAGTCCCTCGAAATCAGTGAGCTTAACAGGAACAATCTTTCCATCTTCATTCCGTATGATTTCCACATCGGTCATAAGGTCGACACGGTAATGCCACACACGGCTGTCGCCTTTCTTTAGTCCGATACAATAGTAATTGTCATGATAGACCACCAGATGATAAGGACTAAGTTCGTGCAGATATTCACTCGTCGGTACCAGTTCGTGATCCGCATTATAACGATTGAACTTAAACCGTACCTGGGCCAGATTGTTCACTGCATACTGTAGTGTCTTCAGACTTTCCGCAAGTCTTTCTCTGTCAGAAGTCTTGTTGCCTGTAAGCCTGCTGTGTACAGCACGGGGATTAAACTTAAGATTCTCTCCATCCCAATAGGGTGTGGTGTAATATTTCCCGGTGAGTTCCCATATCTTACCTATCAGTTTTTTCTTCTCATCCACAGAAAGCATATCCGAGAAACTGATAAGCTGGATAAGTCTGTCGGTTTCTTCATATTCAAAGGGATGCACGTAGTGAAGTCCGTTCAAAGCAGGAGCAGAGGCGGTCTCCACTTTCTGAGAACTGCTCTTATCCGGTTTAATCTTTTTATTCAGCTTGTCCTCTGTATATCCGTCGTATTTAATTATATAATCGCTGTCATTTTCATCAGTGTATTTCCCGGGGTTAAGCTCCAGCAAAATCTCTGCCACGACCCTGTTAAATGTTCTGTCATCCGGCACCGATGTATTGTTTTTATATCTGCCTATACGATAAAGGCGGAGCAGGTGTTTCAGCTCATTCTTTGATACCGTATGCTTTTCATCAGTTGTCTGCTTCAGTATTTCAAGTATCTGAAGGGTGGTTCTCTCATTGCTGTACCCTCCAAGGTCGGATATACCATTTTCAGAAAGCAATTTCTCCAGTTCTTCTTTGCTATCTTTTTCAGATTTGAGAAATCGGGCTATCTCCGACATCCGGACAATGTCTTCATTTCCGAGAATGTCAGTCTTAGTATCATCACTTTGTTTCTCCCGCATGAGAGCATAAGACAGGACGTTTTCCGATATTCCGGCTTCATCATCGATGGAAATCCGTGAGATAACAGCCTTTTCGGTCTCATCCGATTCTCTCTTCTTTACAGGTTTCGGTCTCTCTGTAAGTCCCAACGGATTCAGTTGAAGATCCAGTTCTTTTGATATCTCTCCATTTATGTAATATGTCGCATAGGTCAGGAATTTCCCCTTCTCCGAATCATATTTTTTTAGAGATTCCACAAAGCCCTGCCAGCCGGCCATATACAGATCATCTTCAAGATCTTTACGCTCTGCATCTGATATATATAATTTTATCAATTTAGCTTGACAGCATTTATGAATATAGTTCTCGAAATTATGATATATTCTTTCCCATGCATCATTATTTCCGGATTTGATTTCTCCTATCAAGCACTCGATTTCATGATCAGTCAGATAATTCATTTTTCGTTTTCTCCAATATTCATATCATTAGAAAATGCCTCATGGCATCCTCAATCGCCTTAGTCTTCTCTTCCGAACCTTGAACCATAGGGGACGGGGGTTGTGGTCCATCCGGTTATTTAAGATCCGTTATACTAGTAGGGTGAAATTACTCCACACATGATCCCGGCAATCCTTTTGGTCGCATTTTTCAGTGAAGCGGACGAAACGCCGCCGTTCAGCTTCTTTGATGTAGGAAAAACAACAAACAAATGACCGTCCCGGGCCTGCACGTTACAAGGGATGTAGGATGCCCCGGACATTTCGACCTTAGTCCCGTTTTTTCCGGTCGTTTTTTTAATCTCGACCCTGAGTATTATTGTGTCATTATTTATCTCTCTCGCCATACTCGAAACGAAATTACCCATCGAATACATGCAGAGCACCTTTCTTCCGTCCGAGGTCTTTATATATGTGCATTTCTGCAGACAATGCGGGTGTGATCCGATAATGAGGTCAGCTCCCGCCTCCGCCACAAATTCACTGTCATCAATCTGCGATTGGGTCAGATTCTCCGTGTTTTCAATGCCCTGATGCAGGTAAACAACCACGAACTCCGCGCCGTCTTTTCTCGCATCCCCGATATCCTTTTTTACAGTATCCCTATCAAAAAGATGAACCATCGTCGCCATCTCGGCTTCGCTCATCTTACCACGCTGATTGATGATGTGTGTATAGGAAAGAACCGCCACCCTGATCCCCTTTACATCAAATATGGCGTAGCGCTCTCCCGCTTTCTTCGGATCGTTTTCATTGTAATGAGTTCCTATATTGGCAAGCCCGAAATCATCAATATGCTTTTTTGTCTCGGTGATTCCGACCGCTCCCCAATCACACGTATGATTGTTTGCCGTGGCGACCATATCGATCCCCGCCTTTTTGAGCGCCTTAAGATACTCTACGGGACCGTTACATTGCGGCTCGTTGTTCTCATAAACTTGGTCCATGGTAAGGGGATTAGATTCGGAAAGAAGAGTTTCAAGATTTCCGCACACCAGGTCGGCTCTTTTAAAAAGCGGAGTTACATACTTAAAAGACGGAGAGAAATCAAAGCCTTTTTTCCCGGAAGCGTCATACTGCTGTCCCTTAAGACACATGAGATCTCCCGTGAACATGAGAACCGCGGTGGTTTCATCCGAATCATCCTTTTCCCCATTATTCTTTTGATTTTTCAGACGCCAGATCCCGTCATCTTTCTTGTACCGCGGAAGCGTGCCGGTTTTTTCTTCGGGTTTTACTTCCTTTGTAACGAACTTCGTACCGGACTTTTTTTCGGCTGTCTGTTCATACGCGGTCCCGGTCTCGTTCCCGGTTAAGGTTATCTGCTCATTAAAATTTCTCAAATATAAATCTTTCGGAACGTCGTTATCACTTTGCTCGCATCCCGCCGCTTCGGCATAAAAATCCTGCGCCCGCAATTGCTCAGTATTCCCGATACATATAGCCAACGTGAAAAAAGCCGTGGCGAACAGCACGAAGATCAAGCGGGAACACAGTGTGATCCCGCTTGATATTTTTCTTCGCAATGTAAGCTTGCCTTTGGGGTTAGTACTCGAATAATTTATCATATCTGTAACGCTCTGCCGGCATCCTTTTTCTTCGACCGCATCATTCACAGCATTTTTCACAGGTTTGCAGTTTTTAATCCGCTAACATCATTCTCCGTATTTTCACCGGTTTAACAGTATTTTTTTTACTTCGCCAACATCATTCAATACATTTTGCACCGGTTTTTTACCGTTATGGTAGATAAGACCTTCCTCGCTTACGCCGTCAATACGCGCAACGCCGGTAAAGCTTTCCTGTCCGGAGCGATTGGAATAAGTACACAGAAAAAGCGGAACGTTCAGCTTTTGCGCCACCTTCATCAGGTGGATCCACTCCTTGTAATCCCTGCCGAAATACCTGTTGGGATCGTAGGACTTAACCTTGCATGCGTTTGAAATCCTGTTTCCGACAACGGCTTTAATCATGATTTCTCCCGACTCATCCCTTTCCGTCACAACACCGTCGATACTCTCAGGCCAGGATGATTCATTTTTTCTCAGAAGCCTGTCAAAGAAGTGATCGTCAAGGTTTCCTCCGATCTCTTCCTGATACGCTTTCCTCATCTTCCCGTGATTATGTTCTCTCCACCACGCGATGAAACCGGATTCCGAAAAAACTTCTTCATTTCGGCATTTTATGGTTTTCGATGCATGATCGGCAATGTAACTCCTGACGATTATCGTGCTTTCACCGCCCGATTCCCGGTGTATGAGTATCGAAAAATCGATACCGAGTTCTTCGGCAAGGCATGTCTTTATGTAAAGTTCCTCATCTGTGAAAACAGCCGACAGATCGTCCGTCGCACCATCCTCCGTATCGACGGCCTCTATCGCCACCGTGTATTTCCCGTCACGGTCGGAACAGATCCCCTGTATGTTGCAAATTCCACATTCCTTCCGGATTTCCTCCGAAAAGGCAGTACTCCTGTCCTTACATCTTTTTTTCAATTTTCCCCACTCCTTTTATTCCCTATTATTTCATCGCAGCATATCGTAAACACCCTGATATATTATCTGCTGTAAACCTACCGCTGATCTCCCTAATATCCTAAAAAAGGAACGCCAAAGCTATACGGATAACAAAATACAATGCTTTTCCGGCAAGCCATCCAACGAGTACAAGGGCAAGCATCATGATCGTGGTTGTCAACGCACCGGCAAAAAAGACAATCGGAGCTCCTTCGATAAGATATGTGAACAGTCCCCCGAATGCTGCCGCAAGCGCAGCAATTGTTGAAACCTCATCAAAAATATTGGCTGTTTTGCCGCGTCCGTTTTTGAAGCTCATCCCCATAATTACTCTTCCCACTCCAAAAACGATCAATGAAATTGCTATCGGGAAAATATAAATCTCAGTATATAACTCCTCGCCGCTGAAAAATGTACCCAATGTTCTAAATATTTCCTCCCAAATATCCGTGATCACATGTAGGGTATTAAATCTATATTTACCGATAAAATTTTCCATCCATGTTCCATGGTTAATTATCGATAAAAAAACAAGAACACTTCCGATCACACTGACCGGAGCCCCGACAAACGTGAAAATACAGTCAAGGATGCTCCTTTCCGGATTAACGAAACTAAGTTTCTTTCTGTAATTATCGTTTATGGTCTTCTTTCTGTCACGAAACTTCTTTTTTTCATATTCATCGTTCGATTCGTCAATAAGATCATTCAGATATGAAAAGGCCTTGGCTTTCTCAAATTTTGTTATCGGTTTGTTTTCGCATATATCAATGTATTTTTTCTTGGCGGTAGCGTTACCGCCCTTAGTCTCTTTATTGGCTTTTTCAAAGCATTCAAGCGCCTGCTTGGTCATCTCGGCTTCTTCTTGATGGTTTTTGGGCGTCTGTGTAATGATATCCGCACCCATTTCCATAAGCGCGTCCACGTTGTCGAGTTCTGCGGAGGAACTGATCCAGAATTTTCCTTTATCTGCGTCTTTGGCGCCGCCTTCACCTTTTTTAAGCATAACGCCGTACAAAAACCTTACGTTTCCAAGTTCTTCTTTGCTTAATTCTTTCGAATTTGCCAACGATTCAAAAGCCTTGCGTGCCGCATCACGCTGAAAATTCTTATAATCGATGAGCGCCTGCATAAGCCTTTGTGAATCGTTACCGAGCGCCGCAACGCCTCCTGCGGGGTTCGGGGAAGGTGATGCCGGACTTCCCGGTGCGCCGCCGGTGACGCTCCCGCCCGCAGCATTGGTGACGGTTCCTGCCGGGTTACCATTCACAGCGCCCGCACCGCCCTGAGCTCCGGCACCAGCCATACCGGGCTTGCTGCCGTTACTTGTGGTGGATCCGATCGAAAAATTATTCAAGATTCCTATGTCGTTCACAGAAGGTGAAGTCTGTGATCCGGTCTCTGCCTTCTTCCTCTCAAGCAGTCTTTTTGCTTCCTCCTCGAGTCTTTTTTCTTTCTCTTCCCGTTTAGCAGCTTCGTTTTGTTCGTTCAGAAGAGCTTTTTGTTTTTCGATATCCTCAGGTGTAAGTGCAACCGGTCTTAAAAGACTCGGATCCTCGATACGCTCGACCGAATCATCGACGATAAGAACCGACTCCGGTTTTTTGGGTTCTTCTTTTTCCCTGGAGCTGAGCTCTTTAACATATGTAAGCGCACTATCTACAAGCTTGCTCTGCATCTCAAGCTTCTTGATCCTGTCCTCATCCTCCGCCTGATCAAGTCGGTCGTTAATCTCAAAGGAAATCTCGTCAAGAGCATCTGTCAGCCCCGCGTAATCCTCATTGTCCTTTGTCAGCTCCTTCTTAAATTCTTCCTCATACTTCGCAAAGTCTTCCTCAGCCGGGGATAATCGATCCAAATAGTCTTTAATATCATCAGTTTTCACTGTAATACCGCCTTCTGTTTTTTCTTTTATCCGTCTATTGTTTTAACAGACCCGTCCTCGTTGACCACACGACAGGATTCCGGGTACACCTCAACAAATGAACAAAACGGATTCAGATAATAAATTTCTCTCCCCCTCGTAAGTCGGTCATCAAGAGGAGCACCTTTCCTGTAATGCTCGAGTATGTTTCCGAATCCGTCGATCGCATGAACGTCACAGCCGTCTATATAGCATTTGCAGATGACCGCCTGCGGACGCGGAGGCACCGGAACATCCTTAAATTCAAGCTCCGCCGCGGCAAACTCTTCCTCAAAGGATTGCTTGATCTCCTCAAGGATTTCCTCCATGCTCATCTCCGAGAATTCCTCGAACGTATCCTCATCAACCAGTTCCCTGAGCTTTTCCATGATCTGCTCATCGTTGCTGCTCAGCATATCAATCATCTGTATCGCTTCGATGTACGTTTGCGACCGTGGCCTACGCATGAATTCCTCGTAGTGGTCGCTGTTCTCAAACGAGAACCTGAACCGCGTCCCGCCGCCCATGCTTTTTCGGACATTTTCCTGTGTCTGCTTGTCCTTCTGTTCCTGATACTGCTGATTGAATTGTCCGTTACTATTATCTGTTCTGTCCATGTCAGTCCTCTCGTTTCAATCAATCATTTTCCGGCCAAACGGTTATGTCAGTATATATTTAATCCATAACATCCTCAACGATTATTGTGGTAAGCGACTCCCTGTCGTTGAGGTTGTCTCTGTCCGCTCTGACACTCATGTTTGCAACGATCTGCTCAAAGAGATTTCGTACCTCACCCGCATTTCCGAAGTTGGAGCCCGCTTTTTCCTTTCTTTTCGCAAGGACCGTTCTAACCTTATCCAAAACTCCGTCGGAAAGCCTGAGCTCCGATTTTTTAACCATTGAGCAGAATATCTCAATAAGCTCGTCGGGAGAATAATCCTCAAAGTGTATCACACGCGGGAACCTGCGCGGAAGACCCGGATTTGACGCGAGGAATCTTTCCATCTCGTCGGGATATCCCGCAGCAATGCACATGAAATGCTCTTTCCTGTCCTCAAGCAGCTTTAACAATATATCGATCGCTTCCTTACCGAAGTCGTTATCGGATTTGGGAACCAGTGTATATGCTTCATCAATGAACAGCACGCTTTCCATCGCACTGTCAACGACCTGCTGCGTCTTTATGGCCGTCTGTCCGACGTAACCCGCTACAAAGGCGCTTCTGTCACATTCTATAACATTACCCTTATTGAGAATTCCAAGACCCTTCATGATCGATCCTACAAGCCTGGCGACCGTGGTCTTGCCCGTTCCGGGGTTACCGCTGAATATCATGTGCATATTACCGATATCGTTTTCCTTAAGATTCATCTCTTTACGCTTTTTATTTGTCCTTATCAGTGAGACGAATTTACCGATCTCAGCTTTTACCGCTTCAAGTCCGATCATGTGCTCAAGCTCATCGAGAAGCTCCTCAACAGTCTTGGGATGCTCGATCTCAACAATATCGTGACCGAGATCCTCTTTGATAATCGTTATTGCTTCATCATCATTCTTCCACGCAGGAATCCCCGCCAAACGGGATTGCATATTCATCAGAACCTCTTCGTAAAGGTTTCTGACTCCTCTGGCGTTTCCGAAATTATCCGTAACTTTCCTGCGCTCGTCAATAACGGCTTTGACGGCATCCTCAATACCGGGTTCGAGGATATAGCCTTTCTTTTTGCACATATTGCTGAAAATCTCAAACATTTCATCGAGAGTATAATCCTCGAATTCGATGTGCAAGGGGAATCGGCTCGCAAATCCTTCATTGTTCTTAATGAAATTATTCATATCGTCCGTATATCCGGCAAGGATCACAATCATTTTATCGCGATACAGATCAAGATCCGCCACAAGGGTATCGATCGCTTCCAGACCGAAGCTGTCATCTTTGCCGCGGCACACCGAATAAGCCTCATCGATGAAAAGAACTCCGCCCACGGCTTCCAAAATTTTCTCGTGAACTACTTTCGCCGTTTTACCGACAAATTCAGAAACAAGATCCTTTCTTGTGGCAGTAACCACATGCCCTCTCGGTAGCAGCTCAAGCTCCCTGAATATATCTCCGAGGAGAGTCGCCACGGTTGTTTTACCGGTTCCGGCATGACCCATAAACATCATGTTCAGATTGGGGCGGTCTTCTTCACCCTGACGCTGTATGTTTTGCTCTTTCACTCGCTTTTCGTAATTCAGCCTGTTAACAAGAGCCCTTATCTCCTTCTTTACCGACCCCAAACCCGTCAGATCGTCCAGTTTCTTAAGATATTCCTCGAGAGTAACATGCTTAAAATTGATATTGAAATTATTAACCCTGAGCTTAACGCTTTCCTCATTCTTGATATGTCGCTTACCCATCAGTTCGTTAGCACGATCTGTGATAGCATGTTCAAGCACTTCCTCAACTCTGTGAATGTAATTGAATTTGGGGAGATCCATCTCGCCCTTAAAATACCGTTCAAGAACCGGATCGGCTGCCTCATCGACAGCATAAAGCCTCCCCTCGGCGATAATGTGCAGGAGCCTTACGTATTCCTGAGGCGTAAAGCCCTCAAGTGTGATCTTGTTTTTGAAAAGCTCCGAAAGCTTTCTGTTATTATCGATCACATTCTCAATCGGCTCTTTGTCACCGGTAATGATGAGTGTAACCTTTTCTCCGGCGGCATGATATGCGCCGATGATCTTATCCGTGACGATCGCCTCTGCGGAATTCGGATTGTCGCTGTAGAATTCCTCAAAATGATCTATAATGAGAGCACCGTCCATCGCGTTCTGGAATTCGTTCTGAATCTTTCCGTCGGTCTCTTCCTCATCCTTGCCCCTGAATGTCTCAAATTCGGTCAGGACTATGTTCCCACTGATTGCGTTCATCTTCTTGAGGATCTCGGCTACCACACGTGCCGCGGTTGTACAACCCATGCCTCGGGCACCGAATATGACGAAATTCTTGCTGTTCTCATCCCTTGCACCGACGGCTATCCTCTTTTGCGCAATTTGGGAACGGTTGTAGTAATCACTAAGTCCCTGCTTTACACTTTCGAACCCGACAAGACCATCCATCGAATTCTCAACGAGCTTCGGAATCTGTTTTTCCTTCTTTTTGGCTTCCTTCTTGGTTTCCTTCTTTACCTCGGGCTTGTCAGCCTCAGACTCATTATCCTTACCCGTGAACTTGTCGAAGATTCCGAAAAGACCTCCCCGTTTTTTGCCCGCTTTACTTTCACACGAGATCTTTTCAAGAGCACTGACCACACTCTTTCTCCATTCGGTGATTTCAGCCTCGCTCATGTTGGCTTTTCTGCTGAAGGTGACCTCCCTCTCAATGTTGCCGTTATTGGGAAGACGGACGTACATGTGGATCATCTGGTTGCGGTCAAGCTCGATCTTGATATGCACCTGTGTCCCCGCTGTAAGCTTTGCGGGAAGCTCTATGGTCGCAGTACAGATTTCCTTTACGTCGGAAAGCGTCTTGTAATCGCCTTCATTTATGGTTATGTAAAGCTTGCGCTGCCCGTCCTCAGCAAGCTTGAAAAGCTTTTCTGCCGATGCGGGGATTGTGGTGTTCCTCTCCATCAATATCTCGTTATACTCCGTACGGTTTTCGGGGTTAAACGCTGTGATACCGATACCGTGCGAGCACACGTCGGAAATCTTGCTGACATCTTTGCCGCCCTTAAGACTGTGTGCATAAAGGGCTGCGCCGAGAGCCACGACCTCATCGGGATTGACTTCATGAGAAGGCTCTTTCCCGAAAAGCTCCGTCAGCTTTTCAACAATATAAGGAATGCGGCTTGACCCTCCGACGAGGATCACTTTTTCAATGTCGGAAAGCTTAAGTCCTGCGTTCCTGACAGTATTTTTCACAACTTTTTCGGTATCGGAATAGAGCTTTTCAATCATTCCGTTGAACTGCTCTCTCGTGATCTCTATGTTCTCTCTGATCTTATCAACCTTAACGGGGATCATCGCCCTGCTGCTGCCCGAAAGCTGGATTTTTGCCTGCTCGGACTTTGAAATGACTTCCTGGTAATCGAAGACATATTCCGGTGTTTTAAGATCGATATTATGCTTTTTTTTGATCTCATCAACAACATAATCGGCAATAAAATTGTCAAAAAAGCTTCCGCCGAGCTTTGAACGACCACCCGTACCTTTAACGGTGATGTCCTTCCCCTTGACTTCTATAACGGTAGCATCAAAGGTTCCGCCCCCAAGATCGTAAACCAGGATGTACGAATTGTCGATTCCGGCTTTTGAAGCATAATAATACGCTGCTGCGGTAGGCTCGTTGATAAGGTCAACACACTTAAGACCCGCAATTGCGGCCGCCTGTTCGGTAGCCTTTCTCTGCGGATCGGTAAAATATGCGGGGATTGTGACAACGACATCGGTAATGGGATCCTCAAGATTTAAGTATTTGTTCGCGTCGCTGACGATCCTTTCGAGGATTATCGCCGAAATCTGCTCCGGACGATATTCACCGTAGTCGGTAACGTAGGTTACAGGCTTGCCTGTCGAAGGATCCGGCTTTCCCATCGAGTTCTTGACAAGAGAAATGACATTTTTAGGACTGATCACGCTGTTGTCCTTTGCCACCTGACCGACGACGACATTATCCTTGTTTTCAAAAAAAACGACCGAAGGCGTTGTGTTATCACCAAACGAGTTAGGTACAACACGCGCCTCACCTTTTTCATCGACATAAGCTCCGACCGAAAACGTCGTTCCAAGATCTATCCCCAGAACCATAATATTCCTCCCCGTCCGTACTTCGGATTTCTACGGACACATCAAATATACGGTGCGGTATAACCGCGCTTTTATTCAAAAGGATCACGAAGCTTTTTTATCTTGTTTAAATCTGAACCATGAACCTTCATAGAACTGAATGTCCGCAATCCCGAATTCGTCATATTTAGAACCGGGCCAAATTTTATCTATCATCAGGAAAAGCTCGCTTACTTCGAGATGTTCGCATTGAAAAATAACTTTTTTCGAATCGCTTTCAAGCTCGAATGATGAGCTTTCAAAAGCATCGGTGTCAGTCTCGTCCGATTTCGGATTCTTCTCGGTGAACCTGAAGCTCTTGACTCGTCCGTTCTTATTGTACAAATTATTGGGCACGGGTGTTCCGTTTGTCAGCACTATATAATCGATTTTCTGTTTCTCTTTGAACCTGAATCCAATATATTCGTTGATCGCATCGGTGTCAGTCCCTTTTTCAACGGTGACCTGCCAGTTGGTTTCCGGATCTCCGTCCATGGTATTTTGAGGAGTATGTTGCTTGAGCTGACCGCTTGCAACCGCATTCATGGGAGAAACTTTCGTCAATACATCAGTTGCTTCATCGATGTCGGTAATGTAGGTAGCCAGATAGATCTTGGGTGACACATCTTCAATCTCTTCTGTTTGATTACTTGTTTCCTCCTGATAATCATAATCCGTATTATCATCGGTCCTGTAGTAATCGTCATCACTCAATCTTCCGGTACTTGCCAGACATTTCATTTCTTCCAATGTGTACGGTGGCTCAAGGATATAGCCAATATATTCATTATCGGATTGCTCGGTGAGCATTTCGCCAAATGTGCCGATATTTATGATCAAAATAACAACAGTCACGACCACTGCGGCAATCCAGTAAAAGATTTTACGCTTGGCGCTGCTGATTCGTCTTCTGAAGAACGAAGAAAACACAATGATCACAGCGACTGCCGCTGCGAAAAGGATGAAAAACAAAATCGAATTACCGGAAAACATAATACACTCCAATTATTGTTTTTGATGATACGCAAAAGCACAATTATCATTATACTTTATTGTCACAAAAAAAGCGAGAGCTAAGTCCTTTTTATGTGATCTCCCCTACCGCCGGCAACCTTATAACCCACACTCTCGACCCTTCTCTCCATACATCTTATGCACTCGGCCGCTTCTTCACCGGTACATATCTTGTTGTCATAAAGAAGATATTTGCCTCTGACATCGGTCGGTGAAAGGTTCGGCATTATAACATTCGCACCTGCAAGAAGTCCCTTTTCCCTTCCCTTCGGGTCAAGTGTCCCAAGCGCTGTGGTTGCGGGTAGCAGACAATCCGGAAGTATGAGCCTGATAACCGATAAAAGCCTTAACGTAAGAGAAACACTTCCAGCGGGGAAATCCTTGAATTCCGTATCGTGGTGAGGAATGAACGGCCCTATGCCGACCATCTCGGGCTTTAATTCCAGCAGAAACCTGAGATCCTTCACAAGATGCTCCGGCTTCTGAAAGGGCGAGCCTATCATCATCCCGGCGCCCACCTGATAACCGATCTCTTTGAGCGCCTTAAGGCAGTTCATTCTGTGCTCAAACGACATTTCCGTGGGATGAAGAAGTCCGTAATGCTCACGATCGGCTGTCTCGTGACGAAGGAGGAACCTGTCTGCTCCCGCATCGAAAAGACGTTGATAATCTTCTCTCTCCATCTCACCTATCGAAAGAGTAACCGCGATATCGCTGTGACGCTTTTTAAGTTCCCTGATGATTTCCGCCATAATGTCGACGGTAAAAAACGGATCCTCACCACCCTGGAGAACGATCGTCCCAAACCCCAGATCATATCCGATATCGCCGCACTCAAGAATCTGTTCCTTCGTCAGCCTGTACCTTTCGCAGTTCTTGTTGCCTCTGCGGATGCCGCAATAATAGCAGTTATTTTTGCAAATATTAGAGTACTCGACAAGACCTCTCAGGTAAACATCCTTACCGTAATACCTTTCCCTGACAGCCCGCGCCCTTTCGGCAAGCAGCTCATCAAGTTCCGTATCGGTACAGTTTATCACCTCAAGGAATTCCGCGTCGCTCAGATCTCCCGTTTCGGCGAGCTTTTCGACTATTTTAGCATAATGTTTGTCATCCATTGTTTTCTCCTCTTTAGTGGCTGTAATACAGCCACTGATTCCCTGCCCCCTCAATTCCCGAAGGAAATGCAACAGACCTTTAGTCTCACACATTACCATGCACCATCCTAAATGTTACTCACGTCACACTCTTTTGTAAAGAAAAAAAGACGCTGCACGCGCACGCGCAACGTCTTTTTTCCACACCCATACGATGATCATTCTATTCTCCGGCTGGAATATGTCAGGTAAGTACCCATTTCTGAAATTTTCTCAAAATCCAGTAATTCAACCGCTATAACATTGTTACCTATCAATCCCTTAAATGATGCTATGCCACTGTTACTGATCTCTTCGGAAACCAAGAGATCATCATCACGGGATGAGACCTCGATCACAGCCTTTCCGGGATTTGAAGGATCTGTTGTTGTTACCGTTCCGTTGTTCTTGAGAGCTATATCAAACTCAGGTTGCGAATCATCGCCTTTATCACACAGCACCTCGCACAACAATTCTCCGTCAAGTACAAACGATGCTCCGGAGGCGATCACAAGCTTCATACTGTCTCCCGCCAGGATATATGAGTCTTTACCTACGTTCAGAGTGCCTTTTATACTAACATCGCAGCCATCATATCCTCTTAATACGCTTTTTTTACCCTTCAGATTGATCGAGCTTCCCGACGCAACCTCAACACCCATCGTAATGTTGGCATAATCACCCAGATTGATCTCTTTTCCATCGCCCTCAAAAATGACTACAGCGGGTAACACCAATGTAATGTGTTCAAAGTCTATTCCATTCGTTCCGCCTAAATTGAAGTGAACTTTCGCCGAAACAGGATCTCCGTTTTCATCCTCGTATTCCCTATCGATCCTTCTCTGAATAGCCTTCAGACCCCATATGGAATCGGTTGTGAACTCATATCCGTTATCAGCAACGCTGTACCTTCCGATAACGAACTTACCCTTGTCATCGGTAAACACAGACGCATGCTCATCTATATCGATAGCAGGGAACACCACATTCAGAATAAGCTCCATATCTGCTTCCAATTCATCATGGTTTATATCGGGCTCTAATTCCGCGAGATTTCTCGCAAGCTCAACCAAGCTCTCTGCCAGCTCCTTGCGGTAATTGGTTATTTCGAATCGAACCGTTCCTTCTGCTCCGAAAGCTGTGTTCAAAGCAGTATAATCAACAGATCCGTTCTTGTTAGTAATAATCGAATCATAAAAGTCTGCATCGGGAACGTCTCTATACATCGATATGACGAAACTGATGAACATTTCATGCGTTTCTGAATCTTCCTCTTTCGTTATTTTAATCTTCACCGGATCATCCAAAAGAGCCTTAAAGGTGTAGTCTCCGATCGTGATCCGGGCATCCTTTTCAAGAGTAACGCGTGTTTCGCCCGTAGCCTCGATAAGAAGCTCTCCGCCTCGAACCGCGTTTTTATCGGCACAAAGACCGGTTACGGTGAGTGAAGCACCGCACGAAAGAGCAAGCTCGGAATCCTCGCCCAAAACAAGCACGGTATCTTCGCCGAGCGTGACATCCACGCCGTTCAATTCCGTGTTAACGAATACTTCTTCTCCGTCTTCAAGCGCACTGTACGAATAAACCTTTACAGGCTTTTTGCCGTTGTACCCGGCATCAGCCTCGGTTCCGTTAAGTACCACATTCTTAAATTCCGGTTCTCTCTTTAGTATTTTATAGCTCCGGCTGACGTACTTCGTGCTCTCCCCGACAGCCATGAGTTCCTGACCGTTATTAACGGTCAGCGTCGAACCGGGACGCAAAAGCTCGCCGTTGACAGGACTCGGGATCACTTCAAAGGCTTCCGCACCGCCGACGGACATCATCAGATCAAACTCGCTTCCGTTGTTGACCTTTGACAGCTTGACGGTATCGCCACTCTTACCGGAAACGAAGTTGACCAGATTACTGCCGCTGTTATATTGCAGGCTTGGTGTGCTGTCTTCATTGGGTTGTGCAAAGAATATTTTGTCTCCCAACTTGACAGTACTCTGTATTCCTCTGAGTATGGCAACAGTATGTTCGCTTTCAACAGAAGATTTGATATCCTTTACTTCGAGCTTGCCCCTGACCTTAATCGAAGGATGCTCACACATCTCTGCCTCAAGGTATTTCGGTGAGCCGCAAAACGCTCTTTCGTCGAGAACGAATGTCTCTCCGACAAGAGTATTTTTAATGTTGACATTGACAGTTTTTGTTATGTGGAAAACGTCACGCGAGACTGTAACAGTGATGTTGTCCTCCGTAGCACTGTAGCTGATTCCTTCAGGTGCGGTCTTGCCTGCATTTTCAGCGAGCCCGATCTGGTCGTGGAGTCCACGGTTGAGGTACACCTGAAGCCAATCGGTGTCATCGATCGTGTTCAGCAGCATCGGCTCTTCGACACCCTTAAACATGATCGTCTGCTTATCAACCAGGATATTGGGAGTGTATGAGAGGCGAACCGAAGTGTATGTTTTATCCTTTTCCAACTCAGGCAAATCCCATACATCAAGATTATAATCGCATACATAACCCCCGAATGCTTCGGGTAGTTTTGCGGGATCCGGTCCGTCGATCAGAAGCTCCTGTCCCTCGAGATTGATCCAGACATCACGGGTAAAAATAGGATCGTAGCTTGATGTATCTTCGTTATAAAGTGCATTCCCTTCTATTCTTGTATGAATCGAAACCTGGACACAGTCGCGGACTTCCGATCCCGCTGTGCTCTTGAAAGAGAAGTCACCGATCGTTAATTCAGATCCGTCGGAAAGCATGATAAATGTTTCGTTATCATCGACATCGTCAAGAACGGTATCATATCCGTCCTTGTCAAGCAGAAGCTTACCGCCGTTCGCCACCTTGATCTCAGCATTTGTGTTGAAGATTATCTTTTTCCCGCGCGCATCAAGCGTGTATGCTCCGAGCTCGAGTGTTACATTCTCGGGAATTGTAAGGTCGGACGAGAGCGTTACGTTAAATGTAAGTCGCACCTTGTCAAATTCCTTGGCTGCGGAAAGATCGTTTCTGAGCTGCTGTTCGGGACTCACATAAGGAACATAGGACTCACCTGAAGAAGTGCTGCCCGTAGAAGCGGTCTCATCAACCTTCTTCTCGTCCTTTTTTTCTTCCTTTTTATCATCCTTCTTATCGGTCGCGGTGTCATCCTTCTTTTCCTCAGTCGAAGAAGTTTCCTCCTTGCCGACATAATTCTCGGAAACTATTTCTTCACCGGTTTCAACCTTCTGTGTCTTTCCCTCTGTATCCTTAACAGCGACCGTTTCCTCTGTATTGTTCTCAAGCTTGACTCCGGCAGTCTCCTCTTTAATGGTAACCTTCGAGTTCTCAGCGCCTTTATCGAGCTTGAGCTCAACGTCCGCATAGGCATTGACGCTGACAGGAACCTCAGACTTGACCGAAGCTCCGACTGCATCCTTCCGGACGGTCACCTTGAGGCTTTCCTCAGAGGTTCCTCTGACGCTTATGTCAGCTGCCGCGCCGACGTAGAGACGACCGACCTCGCCGTTCTGCGTCAGTTCCACCTTGACTTCGCTCTTAACGGCAACCTTTTCGATACCGCCGTTGTTAACGACCTTGACCGTACCTGTTTCCGAAGCGATCGTCAGCTTTTCAACAGACGAATTCTCCATCGCCTTAAAGGTGAGCTTCTCATCATTGACAGTGATCTTGTTGCCGGAAGCATATTCCTTGACGGTCTTAGCCTCGTTTATCGTGATGCTTGACACCTTTGCCTTACTCTTAATGGTGGCATTGGGTGCATCAACAACTATCTGAAGATTATCAGAGCTGTATTTAGCACTTAAAGTGAAAGTACTGCTCTCATTGGTCTCAATTATGATCTTAACCTTCGAGCCGGACGACTTGTACTTTTTAAGTGCCGCCTCAAGCTCTTCCTGCGTTGTTACAGTAATTGTCTTGGTTTTCTTCTTTGCCGCTTCCGCATTATTAGCCGGTAAAACGCCGACAACAAGGGCAAGCGCTGCAATAATAACAACCATGCGTTTTAAGAATTGCTTCATGGAATCCTCCTTAAATAAATTACGGCTCATCCCGGCCGCACCGATTGACTACCATAATACAACGAAAAAGATAAAAAAACAACAAGGGCAGGAAACAAGATTCCCGCCCAGTATATACGATAATCACATTATTCATCCATGTGGATCGATCATTTGACGGTTTCGTAGAAATCAAGTACAAGCTTGTTCGTATCAAGCCCACCCGATTCCTCTGTCGGCCAGCAGTGCTTAGTTTCTGCCACAAGCACTCCCCATACTGCGTCCTTATCTCCGTCAGCGCCGTACTTCTGAACGATCGAGCCGTCCCCGACGGCTTCCGTTCCCCGGAGCGCAAGTCCGTTTGATGACGCCATGTATTCGACTACATCTTCGATTGCCGGATCAAGAGCTGTCTTGGCCGATTCGTCAAAATTCTTGGGAACCGATTCATCCATTTCGCCGACAACCACAAGCATGCTCACATCATTCTTCTCGGGACGCGTTTTCCAAAGCGGCTTGCAAAGGTCTCCTCCGACAGAGACACACGCGCGGAAGACATCCTGCGCTTCGAGAGCCAGTCGGAAATTCATAAACCCGCCGTTAGAGAATCCGGCGCAATACACATGATCCTTATCCAATGAATATTCATCAATAAGATAATTGACCACCGACTTGATAAATCCCACGTCGTCATAATCCCCTTCGCTTCTTCCGTAATTCCAGCTGCACGAGTTTCTTCCTTTTTTCCCGTTGATCGAGCCGGTAATATAACAAACCGCATAGCCGAGCGCATTCGCTTCCTTCTCGAATCCGATCTGCTGTCTGAAGTTTTCAGCCGAATCACCCGATCCGTGAAGGATGATCACAAGCGGCGCGTCCTCACTTTTTTCAGGAAGACATACAACAAAATCATGCTTCACTTCCTCGTACGTACACTTTACTTTGTTGCCTTCTTTTTCAATGTTTTCAAGCTTGCTGCCCGAGGAACATCCCGTGAGAGCAAAGACGGTCAAAACTGCCACGATCATAAAAAGTACATACAAATATCTTTTCTTCATAAATACCATCCTTTCTAATTCCGAGTGTCGGTTCCGTTAATGCTTTTATTCGTGTTAAAACCATACGATGGATGTGTGGGTTCCGTTAATGCTTTTATTCGTGTTCGTTAAAACCATACGATGGACGTGTGGGTTCCGTTATAGGTTTTATTATGTTCCGGAAAATTCAGCTGATGGGCGTATCGGTTCCGTTAATGCTTTTATAGGCGAACCATCTGCCGTTCTCATTCAGTTCTTCCCGTGCGAGCGTCCTGCAGAGTTCTCCCTTATCCATTCCGTTCTCATCACGTTCAAGCGCCTCGCCGTAAAGAGCAGCCATTCTCCTGCTGTCATTCGCCCTTTCCTCAAGAGACAACTTGCCGTAGTAACTCCCGGTAAAAAGCGATATAGCGGACAGGCTGCCTGTGCAGAGTTTGATTATCGTTCTGACGGATTCAGCGGCATCGGGTTCCATGAGGGAATTTCCCGAAAAAAGACCGGCGATGCATATTTCAAATATAAGAGCGGCAATATATACGGCAACGGTTATGCCAATGGCGATTTTTACAATTCTGTCATTCCGTTTTGCTTTCGCGGTGGCTGACTTTACCACTGTCTCATGGTATTCTTTTTGTTCCTTTATCCAGCGTATATGAAGATTGTCACATAACGCGGATTCGGAAGCGTTTTCCCGTGCGCCGGAGGATGCGGGTGAGTTTTCCGGATAATGCGGCGAATCACCGATATTGACCGCTGCCATGGTCCTGATGATCCACGGTGTTTCAACCTGTATCGACCAGGGCATCAAATCCGAAGCCTGAACATCCATCCTAACCGACGAAAGCGCTTTCTGTACTCTCAACCCCTCGGCAAGTATTCTGTATTGAATATATTTCCTGTGGAACCCGCGCCTGCAGTTCGTCACATTTACCGCATATACGCCCGCGATCATCACCCCGCACAAAATTATCAGATAGTGCATGTTTGCTTCATCATACAGAAGAAACGACATCGTGAGCAATGTCGCCATTACGGCGATCAGCGCGATACACTTTTTATATTCCCTCGCTCCGCGAAGGCTGAGTCTGTCGGAAGCATCATAAACGTCATCAATGGTTGCGCGGTGAAAGCCGGCTTCGTGATGTGTTTCTTTTTTTTCGACTTTGCCGTTTTCATGACAAGCTTCTTCTCCCGCTCTTTTTGACCTTGATTTTACCCTTCTTCTTTTGTTCATTCGAAGTACGTCGCAGTTAAATTCTTCGGTTCTTTTAAGATTTTCACGGAACACGTCCTCACTTCCGAGAAATATCACAGATCCGGCAGATGTCGATTTTTCTGCACATTCATTTTTAATTTCGGCGGTTATTGTACCTATTTCATTCTTGTTTTTTTCTTGTTGCTTTGCAATGCGCACGTTTTCCCTCATAACCGGAACGTGCATGACGCATCCCTTGTCGGCTAAAAAGCCTCCCGCGTGGTTCATGCGCGTATTGCCGTGGAGCATGATGTCCACGATCTCATTGGTTCCGCACCCACCGGGTACGGGGGGCGTTCCGTCCCACAATGCCACAAGAATGTGGCTGTGACGAGCCACATAAATTCCTGCCTGCCGGTACAAAAAGTCTCTGCCCTCGCGATATTCTTCCTCAAAAGGTGAAACAAACACCTCATCCGCCAATCCTGCAAGTCTTTTCAGATTTTCAAGGTCGTCGCCCTCAAAATCCTTTTCATATTCATCAAGAGGCATCGGCAAAACCGCTATAAGCCCGATCTTTTCTTCGATGGCAACCTGTGCGCAGATCTGGTCAGCCCCCTTCGCAAGACTCGAGAGCATAACAACAGGCGTGTTCGGACAAAGCGCGGACAGACTTCTTATCTGCCCGCGCACTGTTTTCCCTGCACGCTTCAAATCTTCATCACATATGTCCCGGTGACCGGTCACGCCGATCACAAATGGGATGCATGTTTTTTTTACAGTCATATCTTTTTCCATGTTATACCGGTCTCTCCTCCCCCGGGTTCTCCCGTCACGGATTAAGATTTCTGTCGATACCCGTTGAGATATTGCTGTTGCCAAGTCTCTCCTTCAGGACTCCCTCGCCCCAGTTGTAAAATTCATCAATTTCTTCATCGGTATAATCCCCGAGGAACGCTCCGAAGATTAAAGCTTTACCGCTTCCCTTAACGGTTCCCTTGTTCACGAACCATACACCACGGGCCATCGAGCCGTCGGGTGTCACGTTATGCATTACGGATCCGCAATTGAACGTTCCGTTCAGGTTGAGAGTCGCGCCCGAAAGATTGTTGAAGGTTCCTCCGAACATACTCTGGAGCTGTCCGCCCGACTTGACATCGACGGTTCCGTAGTTCATGATGCATTCTTCACCACCCTGTGTACACCAGAGCTTTCCACCCGATTCAACAACGATCTTCGCACCTTTTTGTATTGTTATGCATGCCTGAAGGAGACCTCCGTTTGCTATCGTGAGCGTCCTTCCCGAAGGAACTTCGACAGTCCAAAGTCCTCCGAGTTCTTTGTCTATCTTAAAATCGTCCATGATCTTAATGTTCGTACTGTAGGAATCCCCTGCCTGAACTCCCTCAAACCATTCATCACCGTAGGATTCTGCCTCCGCGGCGGTCATGGGAATTTCCCTGATCTCCTTCATGGCTGCCTGGTTATAAACCTCCCACTTGTTCCCACCGAGACTGTTATATTTTGCCACCTCCGGAGTCGGCGTTGCGGTAGGCGCCGGGGTAGGAGTAGGGGTGGGATCGGGCGTGGGTGTCGCCGTAGGAACCGGTGTCGCCGTGGGTGTCGGTGCTGCCGTGGGTGTCGGCACCGGAGTTGCAGTAGGAGTAGGAACAGGAGTAGGTGTGGGTGTGGGAACGGGAGCCGTTTCTGCGCCTTCCGTATCCCCGCCGGCTAATGTCACATCGCCTTCACCGGCATCTGCACCTATCGCGTCAAGACCTTCTTCCGCGCCGGTATCATCCGTGCCTTCGTTATTGTCAGCTGTCGCGTTTTCTCCTGCGCCTGCATTTCCATCGTTATTAATGCCGTCAGCTGCGTCCGCATTACCGTCCGCACCTGCATTATCGTCTTCTCCGTTGTCGGTGTTCGCTCCGCCCGTCAGGTCACCGGTTACCGTATTACCTTCATTATTGTCGGAAGCGCCGACGGATCCCGGGAGATCTTCATATTCTTCAAGGTTGCTCGTGTTATCGGCATCAACAGAAACGGGAGCGGTTCCGTGGATCACATAATACTTGCCTGCGATCTCGAAGACGATCTCACCGCCGTCCGTTGCAACAACAAGATCAATGATATTATTTTTCGAAACTCTGAGTCCGGCGGGAATACTCTGCGCATCCACATGAGCGTTTTCCCGTCCCGTGCCGAGTGTCGGCGAAAGCACAAACTTCTTCATCCCCGCTGCGATGAGCATCGCTGCCGCATCACTGATATGGTGAGTCACGGTGTCGGGCACATCTGTCAGGTTCTCCTCGGGTCCGAGGCTCTGCCTGATGATGACAGGCATGAATCGGAAATTAATTCCGCTCCTGCTCTGCGCAAATATCTTTCCGAACGGATATTTGTCCGAATAGTCGTTGCTTATATCACAATCAAAGCCCGCTTCTTCTATCATTTCACGCGCCGCCTGTGCATCCATGTCGATAACGTCGGGTACATCCTTAAACGCGATAAGAAATGTTGCGACAGCCAATGCCGCAATAACGACAAGTATGATAATTACCCTCGTCATGATCTTTTTGCGCCTCATTTTGCTTCCGAGCATAATCTTACGCGTGAGAGCCGTGCTGCCTGATGCTTCCGCGCTACCGGATACTGTCCCGACGGCTGACACCGCATCCGATGCTGTCCCGATGCTTCCTTCCGAGCTCCCGGTTGATGCCTTAGTGTCTCCCGATGCGGCATTAATGCTTTCTCCCGCAAATGTTCCCTCACCCTTCAAAGCACCGGCAACTGCGCTCACAAATTCACCGTAGGTCTTAAAGCTTCTGAGCGATACCGTCTGGTTAACAAACAGGATTTTCTCAAGATCTGCCGGAAATGCTACATTTCCTATGGTCACCGTGAGAATCTTGATCCCTTTTTCGTGCGCGAATACAATCTCTCGCTTCACATTATCTCTTTTGACCGATTTCGACGAGGCGCAAAAAAGGACGATCCCCGCTTTTTCGATGTTCGTACCGATAACACCGGCCCAATCCGTTCCGGGGTCGATTCCCTCGTCATACCACACACGGTAAGACGCGCTCTGAAGTGCCTCGATAAGCGGCAGAACATCATCGCTGTCCTTGTGCGCGTAGCTGACAAAAATGTACTTCTCGTTTCCTTTGTAAGCCGTTGGTCTGCTCATTTTTTTCCTCCCTTTTGTACCACTCTTTCCAATGCTTCTATTGTTTAACATCAACACCGCTTAGGAACGATGTCGCTGTATAGTCGCTGATCGGATTGTCGCTTAAATCTACCTTGGTGAGATTCTTCAACGTCAGGAGCACATTGATATCCTTTATCCTGTTTCCCGAGACATTCAGTATTCTTATGTTTGAAAGTTTACTTAAAACGCTTATATCACTTACCCTGTTGTCACTTATATCAAGCTCTTTACATGCCGTACACTCCGATAGGAACGAGATATCCTCGATCCCCTTTCCGGAAAGGTCTATTTTCTCTCTCGATTTTAATTCATCAACATCGATACCGAGCAGTTCCTCCGTTGTACTCTCGGGGAGAGCTGTTTGTGTCAGGGTCGATCCCGTGAGAAGGGATACAAGTATCACGGTACAGGATATCACAAACGCTGCTGCCAGCACGCAGACCATGATCTTGATGTTCTTCTTTCTCCTTCCGGCGCGAACCTTTTCTCCGACCGACGTCAACCAGGCCGTGAGCTCTCTTTCCGATGTTTCGGAAGTTTGCCCTTCACCGGTCCGGTCATCGACAGCATTTTGGGTTCGTCCTTCACCGGTCAAACCGTTGCCCGATCCGGTAACTCCCATGGACGGTACCTTTGCGGCTATGGCAAGCTGAATGTTAAGACCGGCATCGGGCACGCCGCCGTCTTCGATCACATATGCGACAGAAAGACCTCTGTCAAGCGCCAGATTAAGATTCTCTTTTATTTCTCTGTTTTCTTTTCCGGCGATACAGATAAAAAGAGCGTCCGCATTCAGTAATTCGCGGGCGCTCCCCGTAAAGATCTCATGTCCCGCGCCTCTGATGCATTCCTCATATGATCCCCGCGGCTTTACGTCCGAGGAATATGTACAGAAAATCTTCACGAAACCAATCTCCTCATTAGCGGCTGTTTTTTCGCCGCTGTTTCCTTGTCGTATACTTGACTATTTACCAAACAATTCATTCAATGTGTCCGGCTACATATCTCTTAAGGGCATCAAACGTCACGGCACTGATGTCATGCTCGATCTTGCATGCATCTTCCGCTGCAACGGCTTCATCGACTCCGAGTTTGACAAGTATCTTTGTGAGAACCACATGACGTTCATAGATTGTCTGAGCAATCTCAAGTCCCTTCTTTGTGAGAGTCAGAAAACCCTCGGGTGACATATTGAGATAGCCGTCATCCTTAAGCTTGTTAACAGCCCTGCTGACCGAAGGCTTTGAAAAATTCATGTAATCCGCCACATCTATCGATCTGACAGATGCTTTCTCCTTTGAAAGCACAAGTATCGTTTCAAGATACATCTCTCCCGATTCACGCATAAAAAACCTCCTCTTTGGGAGCGGTTTTTAACCGCTTCCGTTTTCACGCCCAACACATGACTATGTATCAGACTCCTCGCCTGATGCTTCTTCAGCGCAGCAGGTTATATTGTTTTGTTTCAACCCCTTTCTCTCCATTTTATTTGATTTACGGTGATTTATCAACCCGGATTATTCCGTATTTATAATTCATTCACAAACCAAACAAAACGTAAAAAGAGCCTCACCGAATCGGAGAGGCTCCATTATTGTTTTGATCTGAAATGTACGGCTTAATGTCTTACCGACACAACAATTATTTACGAAGACCAAGCTTCTCAATAAGCTCACGATATCCCTGAATGTCTGTCTTCTTGAGGTACTCAAGAAGTCCACGTCTCTGACCTACCATCTTTAAAAGACCACGTCTTGAGTGATGATCGTTCTGGTTCTCCTTAAGGTGTGCCGTGAGGTCGTTGATCCTTTCTGTGAGAAGTGCAACCTGAACCTCTGTCGAACCGGTGTCCTGTGCATTCTTGCCATACTTGGCAACGATTTCTGCTTTTCTTTCCTTGCTTGTCATGTTAATGACCTCCTTTTTATTTTGCTGTAAACCAAAACCCGGAATGACGGCTGGAGAGGCCGCGCACCTGAGCATGGTCCGTGTGCTCGTATATACTACACTATCGCTATTCTGTTGTCAACTGTTTTATACATTACAATAATTTACTAGCTTCATCAGATTTTCCGTTTTCGATAAGCTCCCTGATCCTGGTGGAGCTTACGACCTCTCCGTCCGCTTTCAGTCTCTCGACGGTGATGGTTTCGTACCCGTAGCGCTCCCCATACACCTCAAGCTTATTGGCGTCACCCGAAGCAAGCCTTCCGTACCTGAAATCATCTCCGCACACCATGAGCTTGCATCCGAGCTTCCTTGCAACAACATCCTTTGCGAACATCATGGGTCTGAGCATCGAGAGCTTTCTCGTAAAAGGGCATCTCACAACGATATCAATGCCCAGCTCTTCAAAGTGCTTTACTTTCTCGTCCCATGTTGTGAGAATACGGTTTTTCTGATTCTTTTTATGAATTCCGACATCAAGTCTTCCTGTCGTGTCATCCTCCATATCCACAACAAAAACAACTGTTTTCAGATTCTTCTCTTTAGCTTTTTTCTTAAGGATATCAATAAGATAACGGTGTCCGCGGTGAACACCGTCAAATTTCCCGATCGTAACGGCAGTATCCTTGAGCATGACGTCAGGATATGTATAAATTTCCAAATCTCTGCCCCCTCTTCACAAGAGTGTTTGCAATCTGTTGATCGCATCGTGATCTCAAAGATCATTGTGTAAACATTTTGAGCGGCTTATAGAGCTTGCGGCGCTCTTCAAATTCATATACCGCAAGGAACGCGCCCTTCGATGTATATACCCTCACGGGCGAAGCCGGTTCCTTAATGTATTCCTTGAAATGCCTGAAAAACATTATATTGCCATTCTCAAGCACCGCGTCATACTTTTCTTTGGTATGAAGTGCCGGCAGATCCATAAAACATTCATCTGTCGATGTAAGAGTGCCTTCAAGCTCACCTTTCCCGGCAAGCTCCTGCGCCTCTTGCAGCGTCAGGCTGGTCTCGATCCCAAGGTTCCCTACCCTTGTACGGATCAGCTTCTCCATCGTCGCGTGACAGCCGAGCTTTTCACCGATATCACGGCAAAGGGACCTGATATAGGTTCCCTTTGAGCACTCAACTCTCATGACAAACCTTTTGACCGGTAGGGAAAGGATTCTCTCATCCCGCGACCACTCAGGGTCGCTGTTACGCTTGAATCTGTCGTCTTCCGAACCACCCGTGACACCGAACCGGTCCATGTACGAGCCGTTTTTGAGTGATATAACGCATTTATCCGCACTTATGCCTGACTTATTACCGCATATAATATCGCTGCTTTCATTGTTCACATTGTTATATGAATCATCGTCTCGTTTATACAATGCCCCGACGACCTCACTGTCAGAACCTTTCGATGTGGTATCGCTTTCGTTTTTCGCTTCCGATACCGCACTTGTTGCTTTAATGAACTCAGTTCTGTCACTAAGCCTTCCGTTTTTGACATTGGACATCACTTCGATTTCTTTTATCTTCACGCTTCTTGCTTCGGGAGCGGATTCTTTTCCTTCCCTGGCAAGCTCGCACAGCTTTTTGCCGCCTTGCTTGATCGCCGAATAAACGGGCGGAACCTGCATGTATTCACCCCTGAAGCTCTCGACAGCTTCGATTATGTCGATGTCTCTGAGTTTTTCAAGCTTTTCCTGTCCGTACGCAAGTATCTCGCCCGATATATCCTCGGTATCGGTAGCAACCCCCAGCAAAACCACGGCCTCGTAAACCTTATCCGTGTCGGTCAGCATCTCGACAACTCTTGTCGCAGTTCCGAGGCAGACGGGAAGAACGCCTTCGGCATCGGGATCGAGCGTTCCCGTGTGTCCCGCCCTTCTCTGTCCGGAGATTCCGCGCATCCGGGCTATCACATCGTGCGAAGTATAACCCTGTTCTTTATAAATATTTATGATTCCGTCCATGTATCTGTCGTTTCTCAGCCATTCTTCCGACCCGGCTGTTCCGGCCGGATCTGTCATTTTTCAAGTCTTCTTTTGACCTGTTACTTCATCACATTTCTTATGAACAGCGCATGCTTTGATAATTCTTTATTATCCTTGTTTCACAAGCTGTTTCTCGATCTCGGCTGTCAGATTGTTTATAACGTCGCGTCTCGATCCGCTCAGCGTCGCGCCGGCAGCTCTTACATGACCGCCACCTCCGAACATCGAGCAGATTTTTGCCACATCTACTATCTCGCACGACCTCATGCTCACACGCCAGGAACGGGGCGTAAGTTCTCTGATGAGGATCGCAACCTCAACTCCCTTTGTAACGCGAAGCTGATCAATGATCCCTTCCGTGTCGGCGGGTCCGAGACCATAGAGATTAATGGTCTTTCTGTCTATCGACGAGAAAATCACTTTACCGTCGAGACACAGAATACTTTCCATCAGACAGCGTCCGAGTATCTGGTTCTGAAGGTATGTCTTCTCATAAAATGTTCCGTCGATTATCCTTGCCGATGAAACGCCGTGATCAAGAAGTGCTCCGGCAATCTCCATCGTTTCGCGCGTCGTGCAGGAATGTTTGAAAACACCCGTATCATGCACGATTCCGAGGTAAAGCGCCTCCGCGCATCCCTTTGTGATCTTGCTGTCATCACATAGTGTGTAAATGATCTGCGCCGTTGCAGCCGATTCGGGAATTACGAGATTGCTCTCCATAAAACCGCTGCTCGTCGCATGATGATCGATGCAATACGTCTTTTTCGCGGACTTAACGTAATTCATAGCTTTCCCGAGACGACCTTCATCACCGCAATCAACAGCTATAAAAATGTCAAAGGGTTCTCTTGACGGATAATCCGTTATAACCTTGTCCGCTCCCGAAAGGAAGGCAAATGCCCGGGGTACTTCTTCCAAAAAGACCTCAGGCTCTTTTCCGAAATTATCACGTATGTAACTTGCAAGTCCCAATGCGCTTCCGACACAATCACCGTCGGGGCGTATGTGTCCCGCAATGCCAATGCTTCCGGCCTTGCCGATGTCCTCCCAAAATGTTAATGTTTCAAATGCCACTTTATCCCTCACAATTGCCATGAATCACAACACTAAATACCAACCATTTGCTTTGCGCCGACCTTCGCTTATAAAAGACGGATTCTCCGCAACGATTAAACTTCTTCACTGTCACCGCCGGCCTTTAACTCATCCGCCTCAATCACTTCATCTATCAGATGTGACATGTTCACGCCGTATTCGATCGACTGATCCACTATAAACGTAAGTTCCGGTGTATTACGCATGTTTAGATTGTGGGCGAGCTGGCTGCGAAGGAACGGAGCCGCGCTCTTTAATCCCTTCAGGGTGTTTTCCTGAGCCTCAAGATCTCCGAGCACCGAAATGTAGATCTTAGATGTCTTAAGGTCGGGAGCGACCTCGACGGCAACGACCGAAACCATCGGTGCGATACGGGGATCTTTAATCTCATTGTTGATAAGCTCCGAGAGTTCCCGCTGGAACTCCCGGTTTATCCTGTTATTTTTTATACTGTTCTTTCTCATGGAGACAAACCTCCTGTTCTTGTTTTTTCATCCTTTACTTCGATCAATCCGGTCTTCCGCCCGGTCTGTCGGTATAACGGACTCAAACAACACTCCGCATCTGTTTCATTGAATATCAGGTTCTCGGAACCTCTACCATCTTGTAGAACTCAACCTGGTCAAGCTCTGCAATATCGTTGAACTTCTCGAACACGAAACCGCACTCGTAACCTGCCGCAACCTCCTTGACATCATCCTTAAATCTCTTAAGTGATGCAAGAGGTCCTTCAAAGATCTGTTCTCCGCCGCGGGTGATACGGGCCGAGCAACCTCTCTCAACCTTACCGTCAAGCACATAAGAACCGGCGATGACACCGAGTCCCGACGCTTTGAAGAGCTGACGGATTTCGGCATGAGCAATGACACGCTCCTCGTAGATAGGCTTGAGCATGCCCTTCATGGCTGCATCGATATCGTTGATTGCATCATAGATAACCCTGTAGAGTTTGACATCAACATTCTCACGCTCAGCGATATCCTTCGCCGTATTGTCGGGTTTGACATTGAAGCCGATAATGATCGCATTACTTGCGCTTGCGAGAGTAACATCCGATTCGTTGATATTTCCAACGCCGCCGTGGATGATCCTAACAACAACTTCCTCGTTGCTGAGTTTTTCAAGGCTCTGCTTAACCGCTTCAACAGAACCCATAACGTCAGCCTTGACGATGAGATTGAGTTCCTTAACTTCGCCGGCCTGGATCTGTGAGAAGAGTCCGTCGAGGCTCATGCGGGCTTTTGTCTCAGCAATAAGCTTCTCCTTGTTCTGTGAAATGAATGCGGAAGCGATGTTTCTTGCTTCCTTCTCGTCGGCAACGGCAAGCATAACCTCACCTGCTTCGGGAACCGCATTGAGACCGAGGATCTCAACAGGCGTTGAAGGAGTCGCTGTCTTGACCTTCTGACCGTTGTCATCGATCATCGCGCGAACTTTACCGTGTGCTGCGCCGATGGCAACGTTCTCACCGACATTCAGGGTACCCTTCTGGACAAGTACCGTGGCAACGGGACCGCGTCCCTTGTCAAGCTGCGCCTCTATAACGATACCACGAGCCTTGCGGTTCGGGTTTGCCTTAAGCTCAAGCACATCTGCGGTAAGGAGAACCATCTCGAGAAGGTTCTCGATACCCTCGCCCGTCTTTGCCGAAACGGGTGCGAAGACAACATCGCCGCCCCAGTCCTCAGCGACAAGACCGTGCTCGGTGAGCTCCTGCTTAACTCTTTCGATATTGGCACCGGGTTTGTCGATCTTGTTGACCGCAACGATGATCTGAACTCCGGCTGCCTTTGCGTGGTTGATAGCCTCAACCGTCTGGGGCATAACACCGTCGTCGGCTGCAACCACGAGGATCGCGATATCTGTCGATTTTGCGCCACGCATACGCATGGATGTGAACGCTTCATGACCGGGTGTATCGAGGAAGGTGATCTTCCTTCCGCCGATCTCAACCATATATGCACCGATATGCTGTGTGATACCGCCTGCTTCGCGAGCGGTAACGTTCGTCTTTCTGATGGCATCAAGGAGCGATGTCTTACCATGATCGACGTGACCCATTACGCAGACAACGGGAGGACGCTTGATGAGAGATTCGGGATCCTCTTCTTCCGTATCCTTAAGGAGTTCCTCAACGATGTTGACTTTAACCTCTTTCTCGCAAAGGATCTCATATTCCATGGCGATCTCTTCAGCTTCCTCGTAGGAAATCTCCGAGTTAAGGTTAACCATCTTGCCGCCCATGAAGAGCTTCTTGATGATAACCGAAGGAGTCTGCTTCATCTTGTCGGCAAGATCCTTGATGGTGATAACTTCGGGTACGGTGATCGTCTTGATGTCGTCAACCACTTCTTCCTTGGGCTTCGCAACAGGCTTCTGGAAAGCTCCCTTACGATTGGGATCCTTCTTCTGCTTGCCGTTTCTCATGCCGTCCTCATCAAAGGCCGTATTTCTGTCCTTACGATTCTTGTCACGGCTTCTGTCTTTAAGGTTATCGGCACGTGCGCTGCTTCTTCCGCCCATATCGCCGGGAAGATCGCGCATTCCGCCCGAACGTGAATCATTCTTCTTAGTGAAATTACGACGTGCCGGCTCATCATCTTTGCCGCCGAATCCGCCCTGGCCGCCGAAGGAACGTCCGCCGCCCTGGCCTCTTCCTTCACCGCCGAAGACCCGACTGCCCTGGGGTCTGCCGCCGTCTCTGCCTCCGTCACGACCGAATCCGGGACGACCGCCTGCGGGTGCACCGCCACGATCTCTGCCGGTAGCGGTACGATCGGTTCTCTGACCGCCGTCGGGACGGGGACCTCTTGTGGGACGATCGCCGTCTCTCCCTCCTTCTCTGGGCACTCTCGGTACTCTTACGCCCTCACCTCTTCCGCTGTCGGTCCTGCCCGATTCTTCGCGTTCAGCGCGGAAATCCCTGCCGGCGGGTGCTGCGGAACGAGCTACAACCTTAGTTTCTTCGGTCGTCTCAGCCGACACGGGCATATCCACAACCTTGGGTTGCTTGAGCGGGTTGGGAGGAAGCTCTATTTCCTTCTTCTTTTTCTTGGGAACCTGAGAATAATCAATGGTTTCTGCCGAAGGGTCGATTTCAAAGCCCTTAATCTTGTCACCAAGGGTTTCTGTAAGCGCCTTCCTGCTTACTCTGCTGACTGAAGGAGTCGATTGTGAAGCAATGGCTCTCTTATCTCTTTCGGATCGTCCGTCAAAGACCTGGGGCAAAACCTTGTTCTGTCCTCGACCTCCCGCTTTCTCTCCGGGTGCGGGGCGACGTCCGCCCTCAGCGGCGGGACCGCTCTTTTTCTGGAGCAGCTTTCCTTCCTTTGTGTTGAAGATTCCATCCGGCGTCATCTTCATTTCCGACTTCTCGCCGGTCTGAGCATTGACAAGCCAGCTGTTCTCATCAACAAAGTACTTGACCGCTGTTCCATCCTTTCTGCGAATTGTAATCGTTTGATTGCTTGGCATTCCTGTTATTTCTCCTGTTCCTATTTTGTTTCTGTTGTTTCTGAATCAGCCTTTTTCCGGCTGTTGTGAAATCAGTTCCTTGATCTTTCCCGCAAATCCTTCGTCATTTACCGAAATACTTGCTCTCATTTGAGTGCCGGTGGCATGTCCGAGTCCTTCTTTGTCACCGTATTCAACGTAATCAACATCATAATAACTGCACATGTCCCTGAAGTTCTTCTTTGTGTTGTCCGATGCATCGCATGCAACGATACACAGAACGGATTTTCCGCCCTTGACGGACTTCTCTGTCAGAAATTCTCCTGCAGCTATCCTGCCCGCTCTTTTCGCAAGTCCGAGGAGCATATACGTCTTATCCTGCTTCATAGCATCATCCTCTTATTAAAAAGCGTTTATGAATTCCTAATCATATTTCAAGCTCTTTTATCAGATCCTGCGCGATTTCTTCAGGGATCGCAGCCTTCAGTGATCTTTCGAGACCATGCGTTCTGAGCGCCTTTTCAAGGCATTCCCTGCTTCTGCATATATAAGCGCCTCGACCGTTTTTCTTTCCCGTCAGATCAAGTTCGATCTTTTCGTCAGGCGTCAGGATGACCCGTACCATTTCTTTTTTTGGCTTCATCTCGCCGCAACCCGTACATTTTCTCACGGGTATTTTACCTTTTGCCATTAATAATATCCCTCTGCGTTCTGAGATTCGCTCTTGATATCAATCTTGTATCCCGTAAGTCTTGCCGCAAGACGCGCGTTCTGACCTTCCTTGCCGATGGCAAGAGAAAGCTGATAATCGGGAACAACCACCTTGGCGCTCTTTTCATATATATCAACATCAACGGACACAACCTTTGCAGGGCTCAATGCATTTTCGATAAGCTTTGCGGGGTCGTCATCCCAAACGATGATGTCGATCTTTTCACCTTTAAGTTCCTCAACTATTGAATTAACTCTTTGACCGTTAAGTCCGACGCATGCACCGACGGGATCGATGTTAGGGTCATTCGACCAAACTGCCATCTTCGTCCTTGCGCCCGCTTCACGCGAGATACTCTTGATCTCCACGATACCCTCGCGAACCTCGGTTACTTCCTCCTCAAAGAGACGTTTAACAAGATCCCTGTGCGCTCTTGACACTGTGATCCTGGGACCGCGTGAGTTATCCTCAACTTTTGTAACATATACCTTGATCCTCTCGCCACGGGCAAATCTCTCGCCGAAGATCTGTTCATTCTCAATAAGAAGAGCATCAACCTTGCCGAGGTTTATGCTGATATTATTGCCGACCTGTCTCTGAACCGTACCCGTAACAACCTCATGCTCTATTCCGATGTACTGCATGAAGAGGATTCTTCTCTCCTCCTCGCGGATTTTCTGCACAACAGCCTGCTTTGCCTTCTGGGCGGAAATTCTTCCAAAGTTCTTGGGAGTAACCTCAACGTTAATGATGTCACCCTCTTTGATCTCATCTGCGGGGTAAAGAGCCGTAGCATCATCGAGTGAAATCTCGAGTGAAGGATCAGTCACCTCCGCCACAACGGTCTTCTGCGCGATAACGCTCACAGCACCTGTTGTACGGCTGATGGTAACCTTGATGTTATCCGACTTGCCGAACTGGTTCTTGCATGCAGCGAGAAGCGACGTCTCAATCGCCTCAAGCATTACTTCCTTGCTGATCTCCTTCTCTTTTTCGAGAATGTCGAGTGCTTCGATCAGTTCCTTGTTCGCGTCCATGTTTTCTTTTGTCCTCCTGTCTTGTGAATCCTTATTCTTCATGTCGTTTTTTTCCTTTATCTGAGATTTTATGTTTTTCTTTTTTATTTTGTGTTCTGCGATTTTTATAATTTCACCGTTTAATTGTCCCGGTGCCTAGTGCTTTACATCTTACGGTTTTGTAATCTCACCGTTTCTGCCGCAATTGTCGATCCGCCCTCTGCTTTTATCAAAAGATTGTATCGTTTCAAGCAACTACGGATTGTCATTTGAGATTACAGATCCGGATCGAGCGAGATCTTCGCAACGTTTTCTCTCGGAACGCCTATGCTACCCTTTTCGGTCGCTATAACGAAGTTCGCTGTATCGAAGCTCTCAAGATCGCCTCGCAGCTGTTTTTCGCCGTCGATCGCCTTAAAAAGCTTTAGTAGCACCGTCTTTCCGATACTGCGCTCGAAATCCTTGTCCTTCTTGAGAACTCTGAAGAGTCCCGGTGAGCTCACCTCAAGGATGTAGGCTTCACTGATGGGATCCGCTTCGTCGAGAAGATCGCTGATCTTCCTGCTGGCGGCTTCGCAGTCGTCGATCTTAACTCCGCCTTCTTTGTCGATGTAGATCCTCAGGTAGTATTCACTGCCTTCCTTGACAAATTCCACATCAACGAGCTCGAGTCCGAGCGGCTCCGTGACCTTCAGGGCCAGTTCTGTCGCTGTCTGCTCATATGATTCTTTTTTTGCCATACCTTTTCCTCTCAAATGCGTTTATGCCGTCTTCTTTTCCCAATTAAAGGAGACTCCCAAGGATGGTTTACAAGAAAGGCGCTCAACATCATTCCTTGCCGACCGTCTTTCAAAATGAAAGAGTGGACTTCGTCAGTCCACTCTTCATTACAACATTACCATATGCAATATTAACACCACGAAAACCAAAATGCAAGCACTTTCTTTTGATGGACCATGGGTGGTCCCTTATCGCACAGGTCAGTGGATCTCCCATCCTTTCTGTTTGTGTTTCAAGCAGGTCGCTTACAATTCATAGATCATTTATCTGCTATCGGTCTAAGAACCGAACCATAAAACGTTTTATTTTCATTTTGTTTTCTCGGCTCACGCAGTCTTCATATAGACCTTATTTCACGGCTCATACGGCCTTCATATAGTCCTTGTTTCCCTGCTCACCGCCTACGATCTTCCTGTTTTCTTCCTCAACCTTCTTCACTTTGTCTTCATTCTCGCAGAAAAGCCTGATGATGGTGGGATCAAAGTGCTTGCCCGAGCCTTCCAGGAGGATCTTCATCGCTTCCTCATGCGAGAAAGCATTCTTGTAGCTACGGTCCGACAGAAGTGCATCATAAACGTCAGAAACCGCCATGATCCTTGCAGAAAGCGGAATATTCTCGCCCTTCAGACCCTCGGGATAACCCGAGCCGTCCCACTTCTCGTGGTGATATGTGGCAAGGTTTAGTGCCTCCTTAAGGTACCCGGAAGAACCGCCCGTGAGCTCCATGACACTCTCGATGATCGCTTTGCCTGCCGTGGTGTGCTTCTTCATCTCGACAAATTCTTCATCCGTAAGTCTTGCCGGCTTGTTGAGGATGATGTCGGAAACCTTGATCTTTCCTATATCATGAAGAGGTGCACAATTGCAGACATCCTCGATATACTCGTCCGTGACCACACCGTTATACTCACCGCTGTCACGCAGCAGTTCAAGGA
>JAEEIH010000064.1 GCA_016281275.1 Lachnospiraceae bacterium
GCAGAAGTTAAATCTAAAAATAATTTATACACATCAGTTAGCAGAGCACTCCTCCATGTCATCCTTGATATGAAGGAAGAAATCCGCCCTACGCTTGGAAACATAAGGATTCCTTACCTGAGGCTTCTTGCTTTCAGAGAGAGTTCTTCGGCTGTCCTGAGGATGATGAGAAGCAATTCGCTTTGCCCGTTGATCTCGAAGCCGGCTGATGCTCCCTGCAGGGATGACGAATTGTTTGGACTTGATATTCGCGCTGCTTCTCTGTATAACGGAGCGGTTCTTTCAAAATACGGGGTAAGATATCCTGAGGATATTACGAGGGGACCACGTATCTATAAATAACGTTTATGTCAGATCCGTTTGTTGGTACGCGCCGGAGTTTGGAGCGTGTCACATACACGATGATGCGACATATGATTGCCGATCGTGCTGCGGTCTGTATCGAAAACGCCTTTTAGGGGGATATTTACATGGGGTTCGAGAATCTTTCCAAAGTCGGAAAACTTCATAAGCTTTCAAAGGACAGTGTTATCTGCCGTGAAGGTGAAGAAGGGGAGACTGCTTTTATTGTTCTTTCCGGTAATGTTAAGGTTGTTCTCAATTCTTATTCCGCCAATCCGTACATCGTTACCACACTTCCTGCGGGCAGCTTTGTAGGAGAAATGTCTCTTTTCCTAAAGCATCAGCGAACCGCAACGGTTGTTGCGGTTAATGATAACACGATGGTTCTTGAGGTCGGCATGGACAGCTTTAAAGACTATCTCAAAGAAGATGCGATCACGTGCTTCAAGCTCATGAAATCGCTTACTAACCGTGTGGATGACATGCTTGTTAAGGTGGGTAATTTCGATAAGAGATTTGAATATAAATTCAAGACAAATTCATATTATCAGCTGGCGCACCAGCTTTTTCAGTCCCAATTTGCAAAGCTTGTGAATGAAAACGCCGATGCGGCCATTACGATGATCACTTTTCTTTGCTCTACGCTTAAAGCGCTTAATGACAAATTTCTTGAAAATGAGTCATAACAGGACAGAAATGATGTAAATGCTTTCCTTGACTTTACTGTCTATAAAATGTAGACTTTTTTATATCCGGCTGATTGACGAATTCAGTTGTGAAGGGTTTAATTAAGAATGAACAGTCCGGAATCGGAAAGGATGGGATTTATGATTAAATCTAAAGTAGTTTTTACGGAAGAAATAGATGATCTTGAGGTTGCTGTTGACGAGCTTTTCGAACAGGTTGGGGATTTTGCTCTTCAAAAGAATTCAGTCGGGATCATCTTTATGGATGAAGATACCGAGTACGGCGAGCTTTATCCCATCCTCAAAGAAAAATGGGATATTCCCTTTGTTGCATGTACCGCACTTGCACTTCTGACAGGCGATGAGGGCCTTAAGAAAAGCGGTATTTCTTTAATGCTTATGACGGCCGATGACTGTAACTTTGCTGTCGGCATGGCCGAAGATCTTTCTATCGACGATTATTCCTGGAAGATCAATGATGTATTTTCACAGAGCGAGAAGCAGCTTGCGCCCGAAGAGATCAAGCTTATTCTCACAATGGGCGGTAAGGCACCCGGAATGGTGGGAGACGACGTTATCGACGTTATAGACAGCTTAGGGAAGAATATCCCCATTTACGGTCTTTTTGCATCGGATGCTTTCAATTTCAGCAAGTACAGAGTGTTCTGTAACGAGAGGACCGGTCAGAATGCTCAGGCATTCGTATTTGTGTCGGGTAATGTGAATCCGAGATTCCTTCAGGTTAAGTCGATCTCAGGTAAGGCAAACTTCTCGTACGAAGTTACCAAATCAAACGAGAATCAGGTATTCAGACTCGGAAACGGTACTTTTGTCGAGGCGCTTGAGAAAGCAAACATGATCTCACAAAAGAACAATGTTATCGCTGACTACATCATGACGCCATTTATCACCACCATCAAAAAGCCGAGCGGAAGAGTCGTTGAGTCCATGAGAAACCTCACATTCCTTAATTTCGTGAACGGCAGTGGTATGTTCCTCGGTGGTATTCCCGAGGGTGCATCCCTTGAGGTAGGGTACATAAACAGTGAGCAGGTTCAGAAGACGATTGATGAAGCGTTTGAAACTATCTGCGGATGGATCGGAGAGGACGGAAGTACCTATCACACCATGCTTGTCGTTTCATGCGCAGCCCGTTACATGAGCCTCGGCAAGAACGTAACGATCGAGGCTGAGACCTTTAAGAAGAAGCTCCCCGGTAATGTTTCCGTTATGGGAATGTATTCGTACGGTGAGTTTTGCCCCATCGGTGAGGGCAACGAAATGGACAACACCTTCCACAACTCAACTTTCACGGTTCTTTTCTTATAAGAGGATCGCCGGTTTGGTGAAAAAACTATATAAGCAGTGGTGAGTACAATGGAAGAAAACAGAGGGATCATCGAGCCCTGTGCACAGGATGCCGGGGGAGTTGATGTTGAAAAAGAGCTCAAGGAGCTCAGACTGAAGCAGAAGAAGCTTGAACGAGAAAACAGGCGCCTCCGGATAGAGATGGACACGATCAATGACATGAACGAACAGATCGCGCGAACTCAAGGGTTTATGAAAAAGGAGAATCAGCGCCAGATCTTCTATAACACGCAGCTTCTTAAGGTTTCACCGTATCTTGTTCTGATGGTGGACGAGAAGCTTAAGACGGTTATGGCTTCGGATGTCCTCACTCAGATGACGGATGTGAGCCTTGATGCGGTTCGTGACGGAATGCAGCTCGATGAGGTACTTTCAAAGGTTCTTGAAGAGTCTGCGCTCAACAGTCTTCTTGAGAAGTGTCATTCCGTACTCGAAAACAAAGTCAGTGACACCTTCATGCTGAACAATTATTTCGGCGAAGAAGAGAAGATCTATAAGGTTGATATAAACTATTACTCGTCTCCCGTAGAGGGCGCCAGCGGTCTGTGCATCCTCTTTACGGACATGACCGAGGTTATCGAAGCCAAGGAAAGAGCGGAAAAGGCTGATAAGGCCAAGAGTAATTTCCTTGCAAACATGTCACATGAGATCAGAACTCCCATGAATGCCATCAACGGCATGTCGGAGTTTATTCTGCGTGACAGTACGGACGAAGAGGCCAAGAAGAATGCCGCCATGATCAAGTCGGCAGCTAAATCCCTGATTTCCATCATCAACGACATCCTCGACTTCTCCAAGATCGAATCGGGAAAGATGGAGATCATCAACGACACCTACAGTCTTTCCTCGCTTGTCAATGACGTGGCGACCATGATCAGGATCAGGCTTCAGGAGAAGAAGGTCGGTCTTGTTGTCGACCTCGATCCCGATACTCCGAGCAGATTGTACGGTGACGAGGTCAGGATCAAGCAGGTTATGATCAACATCCTTAACAATTCAGTTAAATTCACCAACGAAGGACAGATCACATTTACGATCAAGCACGAGTGGGACGGAAAGGGCGACTGCTGTCTGCATGTGAGCATCTCGGATACCGGTATCGGAATCAAGAAGGAAGAACTCGGAAAGATCTTCGAGAGCTTCACTCAGGTCGATACCAAGAGGAACCGTTCGATAGAAGGCACCGGACTCGGACTCGCGATCAGCCGCAGGCTTGTTTCGATGATGGGCGGAGAGCTCAGAGTTGAAAGTGTCTATGGCGAAGGCTCCACCTTCTCATTTGATATCTATAACAGTGTTGTTGATGCGGAACCCGTGGGTGTTCTTGCTGACAATTACGATGTTAAGCTTGCGCATGAGGTAGATAAGTCGTTCCAGAGACCCGATGCGAAGATCCTCGTTGTTGACGACAACGACATGAACCTTAAGGTTGCTGCGGGACTTTTGAAGCCCTACGGTATCGTACCCGATCTTGCCGCCAGCGGTCTCGAGTCTCTCGAGCTTGTTAAGGATAAGAAGTACGACATCATCTTTATGGACCACATGATGCCCAAGATGGACGGTGTCGAGGCCATGCACAAGATGAGAGAGATGAAAGGCGGAGACAAGTGGAAGATCATTGCTCTCACTGCCAACGCGATCAGCGGTATGGAGGCCAAGTACGTTGAGGAGGGCTTTAACGGTTATCTTGCAAAGCCCATAGATCCCGCGGCGATGGAAAAACTCCTTAAAAAAGAGCTTTCGGAACAATCCGAAGAAATCCTCGAATTCGGTCCGGATGACGGGGCACTCGAATTCGACCCCGAGGATGATGCTCTTGAATTCGGTTCCGGCGAAGATGCACTTGAGTTCGGATCGGAAGAAAGCACC
>JAEEIH010000065.1 GCA_016281275.1 Lachnospiraceae bacterium
GTCAGCTCCTTAACATCATGCACGTGATGTACCTCTACAACGAGCTTAAGAATCATCCCGACATGGATTTCACGCCCCGCACGTTCATCTTCGGCGCGAAGACATCGGCGGGATACAGACGCGCGAAGGCGATCATAAAGCTCATAAACAGCGTGGCTGATGTCATAAATAACGACCCGACCATCGGCAACAAGCTCAAGGTTGTCTTTATCGAGAACTACCGTGTTTCTAACGCTGAGATGATCTTCGCGGCATCCGATGTTTCCGAGCAGATCTCGACGGCTTCGAAAGAAGCTTCCGGTACCGGTAACATGAAGTTCATGCTCAACGGCGCGATCACCATCGGCACGATGGACGGCGCGAACGTGGAGATTGTCGAAGAGGTCGGCGAGGAGAACGCTGTGATCTTCGGACTTTCCGCACAGGAAGTCATCGATTTCGAGAACAACGGCGGCTACAATCCGCGTGAGATCTACAACACGGACACCGAGATCCGCAATGTCATGACCCAGATGATAAACGGCTTCTACAGCCCTCAGAACACCGAGCAGTTCAGGGAGATCTACAACTCGCTCCTTGACAGCAACGGTTACGAACGCGCCGATCAGTACTTCATTTTGAAGGACTTCCGTTCCTACGCGGCAGCGCAGAAGCGCATTGAGGAGATGTACAACGACGAAGCTCGCTGGGCGAAGAGTGCGATCCTTAACACGGCGCATTGCGGCAAGTTCTCATCGGACCGCACCATTGAAGAGTACGTTGCCGATATCTGGCATCTTACCAGTGTCACAAGATAACCTACTATGGTCCCTTGGGGACGGGGGTTTTGGGTCATTTCATATATTTATAGAATAGTTGAGCATACGTCTCCGCGCCGAAGCGTTTTCTGAGAGCTCTGTCGAACGTCGGTACTTAGTGCCCGTATTTTAGGGCACTTATGTACCGCTACGTGAGACCGAGAGCGAGAGCGCCTCTCAGAAAATGGTTCGTGCAGGAGACGGATAAAAAGGTATATAAAGGAGGAGCGGGTTATTACCCGTGAACACATATGGGCAAATATTTTGGAACAGACGGATTCAGGGGACATGCGAATGAGAACCTTCGCGTGGAGCATGCATTTCAGATAGGCCGCTACATCGGCTGGTATTTCGGTGCCAAAGACGGTAAGAAGGCTAAGGTAGTCATCGGCAAGGATACGAGGCGATCGAGCTACATGTTTGAGTACGCGATCGTTGCGGGGCTCACGGCCAGCGGTGCGGATGCGTATCTGATGCATGTCACGACCACTCCCTGCGTTTCGTACGTGGTAAGGAGCGAGTCTTTTGATTGCGGTGTTATGATCTCCGCAAGCCATAATCCTTATAATGACAACGGCATAAAGCTCATCAACGGAGAAGGCTACAAGATGGATGCCGAGGTCGAGGAACTTGTTGAGAAATACATCGACGGTGAGAGAGGAGAACTTCCGCTCGCTGTTGACGACAAGATCGGCAGAACTGTTGACTACTCGAAGGGAAGACAGCGCTACATCGAGTATCTTGTGGCTGTTGCCCTTGAGTCCTTCGGTGCTACGGCACTCGGCATGAGTACAAGCGGCAAGCAGGCGGACCTCGCCGGTCTCAAGATCGGTCTTGATCTTGCGAACGGCTCCGCAACTGCAGTAGCGAAGAGTGTTTTTGAGACGCTGGGCGCCAATATAACCGTTATCAGCGATGCACCCGACGGAACAAACATAAACACTGCGTGCGGCTCGACTCACCTTGAAAGACTCAAGGATCTTGTTAAGGAGAAGAGACTCGATGTCGGTTTCGCATATGATGGTGATGCTGACAGGTGCCTGTGCATCGATGAACTCGGACGTGAGGTTACGGGCGATGAGATCATGTACATGTGCGGTGCGCTGATGAAGGAGCGCGGCGAGCTTTCGGGCAACAAGGTTGTTACAACGGTTATGTCGAACATCGGTCTTTACAAGGCTCTCGACGAACTCGGCATCGGCTATGAGAAGACCTCGGTCGGTGACAAGTACGTCAGCGAGAATATGCAGAAGAATGGCTTCGCGATCGGTGGCGAGAATTCCGGTCACATCATCTTTGCACGTCATGCGGTTACCGGTGACGGAATCCTCACAAGCCTCAAAATCATTTCGGTCATCCTCGCACGGGGAAAGAAGGTTTCCGAGATTGCATCCGGCATGAAGATCTATCCTCAGGTTCTCAAGAATGTGAGAGTCACAGACAAGAAGCTCGCAATGGGCGATACGGACGTAAAGGCTGCCATCGCAGCGGCGGAAGAGCGCCTCGGCGGCGACGGACGCGTGCTCGTCCGCGAGTCGGGAACCGAGCCCCTCGTTCGCGTCATGGCCGAAGCCGGAACCGAAGAAATCTGCGCGAAAGAAGTTGAATCGATCATCAAGGTGATCAAGCAAAAGGGATACGAAGCGTAACTGTAAAAACTGTGGGTCAGCTTTGCTGACCCAATTTTTTAGAGGGAACATGAAGAAACTTGGAATCATTGGCGGCATGGGACCGCTCGCAACCGCGCGTTTGTTTGAGATGATCGTTGAAATGACGAAGAGCGACAGCGACGCGGGACACATCAGAACGCTTATAGACTGCAATCCGGGAATTCCCGACCGCACCCGAGCAATCCTTGACGGCGGGGAAAGTCCGGTGTCTGAGATTGTAAAGACTGCGGAAGGGCTTATTGATTCCGGGGCAGAGGTACTCTTGCTGGCATGCAATACGTCGCACTATTATTTTGAAGAGATAGAAACTGCGCTACAGAAATGCGCTGTAAATCCGACCGATAAAAATGACGGTATTGGTGAGAAAACGCAAAGCGTGGAAGAAATGGGCGGCACGGAGAAGAACATGGATCGTGAGGAGGAATTGAAAGGCACAGAAAAGAATTCAAACGGCGAAGAAGCAACAATAGGCGGTGTTAAGCTCATAAATCTCATAGAGGAAACAGGAAATGTGCTGAGAGAGAAGGGTTTGACCCGTGTCGGAGTGCTTGCTACCCGCGGTGCCGTGGAGGGAAAGGTCTTTGAGAAGTACCTGGAGCCCATGGGCATAAGCGTTATGGTCCCTGACCATAATGGGCAAGGCACAGTAAACTCTGTTATATATGACGCTGTAAAGGCGGGCCGCAAACTGAGCGAAGAGCTGGCCGACAATTACTGTGAAACATGCCGCGATCTTGTTGCCCGCGGCGCACAGGCTCTGATCCTCGGCTGCACCGAGATCCCGCTCGCCATGGACGAAGCAGGACTGTGGGAAAAGCTTGATGACATAGTGTTTGTGGACACCATCCGTGTTCTGGCACAGGCCGGGATCCGGGAGGCACGGGGCAAGGTGTGATATCAGGTACATAATTGTTACACATTTTGCTTTGCTGTCAAGTGCAAAATATGCACATATGTACGACGATGTATATGCAATATTTGCACACGCGTATTGACAAAATGTGCAAATGTTGCATAATTGCATATGTAGGAGTATGCAATTGATTGTAATTTAGAGGTATATTATGGTATCGTTAAAGACACTACGTCAGAAAAATGGTTTATCCCAAAGAGAGGCAGCCAAGAAAACAGGAGTATCTTTGCGCTCGTATATAGACTATGAAAATGATGAAAGCAAAGTTGATACGATTAAATACAGGTATCTGGTAAATACTTTAAA
>JAEEIH010000066.1 GCA_016281275.1 Lachnospiraceae bacterium
GTACCCGACGATGATACCGGGCAGGAAGCCTCCGCATATCGCAGCAAGAAGCGTTCCGATACAGTCAAGGAACAACGGTATTCCGAGCCACCCGCAGACCCTGCTGAACAGAATGTTTATAAGAATACAGACGAGGTATACAGCTATGAGCTTAGCAAACCTTCGGGATTTTGCAATAGTAGTTGTGTTGTTCATGATTCGACCTTCTCCCGCTTTTCAAAAACACAACATTGTATCCGACGTTTGCTATTATAGCACTTATTCTTTGCTAAATAAAGAAGAATTTAAAAAAATTGCAATTCGAAAACATTGCATTTTGCTAATACCCTTTACCAATCTCTCCAAAGAGCTCATTTATAATCGAGTAGGCTGACTCCTACTCGATGCGACGGGACATCTCGCGTACAAGTCCGCTCGATGTCCGTTCACTCAGCCGTCTGTTCACAAACAAGCTTGCAACAGACGGCCTTCGTTTATCGCACAAGAAAAGGAACCCCCTTTCGGAGTTCCTTCTTTATGGTTGTTTACCCCATGACAAACTTGACTTTCTTGCCGATTCCGGCGGCTCTGATCATGTCGCAGATTCTTTCGAACTCTGCTTCGGTCACGCCTTTGATCGTGATAGTTACACGCTTCTTGTCTCCGACTCCCTTGAAGGCGTTCTTACCAATGCTCTCAAGGTTCGCAGCATTGATGGTAATGCTCTTAAGGTTTGTCATGTTCCTGAACGCGGAACTTCCAATCTTAGTCACGTTCTCACCGATCGTCAGCTTGGAGACTGTCTTGTTGTTCTTAAGGGCGTTCTTCCCGATCTCTGCGACAACAAAGTACTGCTCGTTTACCCATATCTCATCAGGAAGCTTAAGGGTCGTGCCTGTCACTTCCGCTGTTGTCAGGAGAATATTAGCATCATCCTTAATCGAAGCGTACTCAGCCCATACTACCTTTCCCGCAGCATCTGACTTCTCAGTAACAACCTTGGTCACGCCATCCGAACCGGTGATAGCTTCCTTGAGGGAAGTTCTGCCGTCAGCGTAACTCTTTCCCTCCTTGGATATCACGGTGCCGTCAGCCGTCTGTTCCTTCACCTTAGTGCTGACTGTGCCGGACTTTGTGGTGGTTACGGATGTCTCTTTCTTAGATCCGTCCGCTTTCTCATTAAAGGTCTGAACGAGTGTTGTTCCGTTCTTCTTGGTTCTTGTATACTCGTACTTGTACTCGACAAATTTGCCGTCTTTGTCCCTGACCGTCTCTCTTGTGACGCTGCCATCCGCAAACTTTGTAACAGAGATCTCCGAGATCGTTCCGTCAGGGTTCTTCACTTTTTTCGTGGTTGTGAGGCCGTCATCCTTCTTTTCTGCAGGCTTCGGCTCCTCAGGGTAGTAATCCGGCTGATAAACAGGCACGTATGTAATAGGTTCTGTTATCGAAAACTCCGCTGTCGCAATTCCTCCGAAATAATTACCCGTTTCCGCAACTGTTGCTCTCACGACGTAGTTTCCGGCTTCTGTAGGCACCGCGTTGTCTACATATGCTGTATTGTCCTCTGACTGTTTTTTATACGCATATGTGACAGTACCGTCACCCTCGTTTCCTCCTAAAACAGGATCTAAGGCTGTGCTCCCCTTCACCCAGCCGGCCTGTGAAAGCGTGAGTTCCAAGTTCTTTTTTGCTATCGATACGGTGATTGAAGATCCTGTGACGGTCGTAACTCCGTCTCTACCTACGACTTTATAATATACGATATAGTCCCCTGCCTCAGTACCGGTAGGGATATCCCTGCTATATATACCATCCTCTGTCAATGAGTAGCTTATTGCTCCGCCGCTTACTGATCCCGGATTCACCAACCTCTGAGGATTCCTGGTATATATAAGATTTTGAATCGCGGTAGGTGAAGCATACTCAGTCTCTGTAATCGTAAACTCTGCTGTAACAGTTCCGCCAAGATAGTTCCCCGTCTCTGCTACAGTAGCTCTCACAACGTAGTTTCCGGCTTCTGTAGGCACCGCGCTCACATATGCAGTATCGTCTTCTGACTGCTTTTTATACGCATACGTGACAGTTCCGCCACCCTCATTTCCACTCAAAACAGGGTCGGGAGCGGTGCTACCCTTCGCCCAGTCCGCCTGTGAAAGCGACAAGTTCAGGTTTGCTTTCTGTATAGATACTGATAACTGATAAGTTATAGAGTCTTTATATCCTTCGTTTCCTTTTACCTTGTAATATACAGTGTATGATCCGATGTCCCTTCCTTTCGGAGTTTCCGTCGTATAATCCCCGGTTTCGGAAAAACTGTACAAGAGTGTTCCTCCCGTGACAGATCCCCCGGAAACCAGTTCTTGAAGACTGTTTCTGTACATTAGATTTCCGGCTGTAGGGTGGGTGATCTGCGGATCATCTTTTATTATTGTGTAATCAACTGCAGCAGTAACACCGTCCACGTTTATCTTGGCTGTATAACTTCCTTTCGCGGTAGGTGCTGACTCACGTTCCTGTCCGTCGCTGTTATAATACTTTATCTGAGATTCCGAGACTCTGTTTGATTCTGTTCTGCCAAGGGCTGTGTTAAAGACATCGCATCTGTCAAGTTTCGCTCTGTTTTTTTCTGTGTCACCAAATATAATCTCTTCAACCGCAGGCGCAGTTATTCCTAATCCAGCACTCTGAATACTACCACTTTCGTTGACATATTTAGCTGTTATAACATTGCCCGATGCAGTCAGGAAACCGCTTTCGTTCTTATAAATAATGACATATATGTCTGTATCACCAAACGAACCGGACAGACTGCTGTAGCCCGAGTCTTCACTTGCGGAACTAAACCCTTTCATTCCGGTACCCAGACTATATGTTCCCGTTCCAGGACCTTCCTTACCTTTTCCGATTCCACTTCCGTATTTTGAGGTTGCTGTTACTGTACCTCCGTTTATCTCTATATCTCCTCCGGTTCTTTCATATCCGCCTCCGATTCCGGCTCCATCTGATCCGGTTGCAGTTACTGTACCTCCGTTTATCCTTATATTTCCTCCGGCCCCACCATCACCGCCGCCTATTCCGGCTCCTTTTGATCCTGTTGCAGTTACTGTACCTCCATGTATCTTTATATCTCCTCCGTTTCCTCCATTTCCGCCCCCGATTCCGGCTCCTCCTCCGAAGTAGTTTCCTCCTTTTGTGCCACTTCCCCCGATTGCAGTTACTATGCCTCCATGTATCTCTACGCTTCCTCCGTTACCATTAAATCCGCCCCCGATTCCGGCTCCATATGATCCGGTTGCAGTTACTATGCCTCCGTTTATCCTTATATTTCCTCCGGCCCCACCTTCACTGCCGCCTATTCCGGCTCCGGTTCCGGTTCTGGTTGAAGTTGCGGTTACTGTGCCTCCGTTTATCCTTATATTTCCTCCGGCTCCACTTCCTCCGGCTCCATCTCCTCCGCCGCCTATTCCGGCTGCCACATTTCCTCCGATTGCAGTTATTGTTCCTCCGTTTATCTCTATGTTTCCTCCGGTAACACCACTACCACCGATTCCGGCATAATCACCGGTTCCCTCTGCAACCAGCTCTCCGGGTGTGGTAGTAGTTCCTTCGTTTCGGGCCTGCCTGTAGATTCTAAGCGTATTCCCCTCATTTACTCCTATCCCCCACGAGGCTGTCAGCTTATATCCGTTCATCAATATAAGATTGACTGTTCCCGTTACACTGATTCGCCTTCCCCGAACAACCGTGACATCTTCATTAACAACATACCAGGAATCTTGCCCGGTCATGCTTGTAGTAGTTGTGTCAACAACGGAGTAAGTATTACAGATCTTTTCTTCAAAACTCTTAGAACTCTCATTGTAGTCGAGATACTTCACCGGTGTCTGATCCGCCTTCACCTCTTCTTTTCCGTATCCCGTAAGACAC
>JAEEIH010000067.1 GCA_016281275.1 Lachnospiraceae bacterium
AAAGCGTGATCTGTCTGCGCAAAAGAAAATCCGGCAACCAAAGGCTACCGGATCACAATGAGCGCAACTGCACTCCGTCTTGCTGTTTAATAAATCGAAGTGAGAAATCATTAAGCCTCCTTGGCAATGATCTCCTTCTTGTTGTATGAACCGCAAGCCTTACATACCCTATGAGGTACCATAAGCGCACCACACTTGCTGCACTTTACAAGGGCGGGGGCGGTCATTTTCCAATTGGCACGACGGCTGTCACGTCTTGCTTTAGACGTTCTGTTTTTCGGGCAAATAGCTCCCATGATTACACCTCCTTCGTGTTGATCTATCTTATAAATGCGATTGTGAATCGCATTTATTCCTGTCATACTAATACCCATGCACCAGGTAATCCACGCGATCATGATAAGACCAAAGTCTTAGTTCACTCACACACGAAAAACATTATACTCATGCCGAATATGCTTGTCAAGAACTAATTACACGGCTATCGATCACCTTTTTATTAACACTTTCGATATATTCCTCTATCTCGGAGAAGTCATCGTCATGAACCACTCTCATAAAAGCAAGAAATACTTTCATATCAAAATTCTTTACTTCGTCTATCATAAGCTCCATCGTCGTATTCTTATCGAATGCGGCTCTGTAGGGACGTTCGGATGTAAGCGCCGCATATACGTCGCAAACACGGAGTATCTTTGATCCGTCGGGTATGTCATCACCCTTGATGTTGTCCGGATAACCCGAACCGTCATAATTCTCGTGATGATGAAGGATAAAAAGCCTGAAATCCTCGTCCCCGATATTCTTATCGGTAAGGAATTTATAACCGAGCGTCGGATGCATTCTGACATACTTGATCTCTTCAATCCTGAGCGCATTGGTGCGTCTGCCGTACAGATATTCACCCAGCTGAAGCTTTCCGATATCATGAAGCATGCCGGCTTCAGCCATCTTCATGCAGAAATCCTCCGGATATGAGAGTTCTTTAGCAAGTCTGTATGCAAGATTCGACACAAGTCTGCCATGGTTCAGCGCATCATCGATATCTTCCTTAAATGCACGCTCTATATCAAAAAGCTGTAACAGCTCCTGCCTTACTTCAAGCATCTTGCCACTCCTTTCTCATTTATCGGACTTCGAATCCGTTTTTCTTCTCTACGGATCGCACCGGACATGAACCCGATTCGTAATTCTTATAAGATTGTCGCGTACATGGATCCGGTTTGTATTTTTATACGGGAACGCATCGTTTCTCAATATAAATACGCTTCCGCTCTATCATCTCATCGATACGCTCAATATAGTCTTTGACGGACTTCACATTCTCTACCCTCTCGAATCTTTCGGCACAGTCTCTCACGAATTTTGAGGACGCCCCTGCACCGAGTGCCAGGATCATCTGCTTTTCTTCCATGATGAGGATGTTATAGAGGCATTCCTTCCCCGGCAGACAGTACCCGATATTCTCAAGGCTTTCCGTCATGTTCTTTTGCCTATAGAGATAATACGGTTCCATCCCGTGTTGTTTCGCCCAAAGAGCCCCCGCTTCAACCATTTCGGACACGCCCTTAGCCTCAAGCCCCTCGAAAATCTCTGGGCTCGTCATTAGGCGTGCTGCGCGCTTATGCGCAAGAGTGTGAACCGTTACACTCTCCGGAGCAAGTTTCTCAAGCTGTAAAAGCGTATATCTGAAATTTTCCGGCGTTTCGCCTGAAAGACCGGCGATAATATCCGCGTTTATATTATCAAATCCACACTCGCGAGCCGTTCCGAATGCTTTGATTATCTGAGCGGGCGTATGCGCACGTCCAATTTTATCAAGCGTTCTTTCTACCATGGATTGCGGATTTATCGATATTCTGGTGACGCCGCAGCCTTTAAGAACCTTAAGCTTCTCTTCCGTTATACTGTCAGGTCTTCCCGCTTCGAAACAGAATTCACGGACAAAGCTCGTATCAAAATTATCTCTGATTTGGTCTATAAGCGTAAAGATCTGTTCAGGCGACAGGATCGTAGGAGTTCCACCGCCTATATAAATGCAATCGAGCCTCTTTGTCATAAGCTTAGAGGTTTCTTTTATCTCTTTTTCAAGTGCCTTAAGATACGGTTCGACGTATTCTCCGAACCTTGACAGGGGATGTGAACCGAACGTACAGTAGTTACAGATACTGGGACAAAACGGGATTCCGATATAAAGACTGAATCCGTTCCTGTAATCAATATCATTAATAAGTGTATATTCTTTTTGCGCCACACGCACAGCAAGCATGGCCTTTTCCTTTGTGACACGGTATTTGTCCATAAGATAAGACGCATGCATGCCGAGACCTTTTTCAAGTCTCTCAAGCACCAGCTTTGTTGGACGGACTCCCGTGAGCATTCCCCACGGCAAGGACTTGCCGGAGATCTGTTCGAGCATGATATAAACCACTCTGGCAATCTCTTTTCTCTGCTCACGTCTGTATATTCCTTCATCGGAATAATATTTCCTGACGATTTCATCACAGATACCGGGATCTCTTTTTTCCCTTTCACCCGCGGCTCCGTGGGTTCCTGCCTTGATTCTTTCAGTATCCGCAAATTCTTCCCGAAAAACAGGCTCTCCCGTTCCGTCAGAGGATGTGAATACAGACTGTGCCTTTATCGCTCTGTCAGCTTCTTCCGTAATTGAAATACTGAGACTTCCGCCGCAATCCCCGTCCGGAAAAAACGAATGAAGCAAAGGAAGAATGTCGTCCTCCATAAGCGGATCGAATGCGCTGATCCTTATATTGTCACCAACCTGTCTCATTCTTTCCAATTATCCCCGTACATGTACGAATTGTTTCTCTTCTCGTAATCAAGCTCAGTTTCGGGTCCATGGCCGGGATAAATGACCGTTTTTGGCGGAAGAACGATGATCTTGTCACGAAGCGATTCCAAAAGCAGATGCGTATTACCGGTAGGCAGATCGGTTCTTCCCACACTGCCCTTAAAAAGAGTGTCGCCCGAAAAAAGCACATTAATTTCCGGAAGATAATAGCAAATGCTTCCTTTTGTGTGACCCGGAGTGTGGATTCCCTTGATCGTAAATCCCGCTATCTCGAAAACATCCCCGTCTTCAACATAGTTTTCGGGAATCACACTGACCTCCCTTCCGTAGAACTTAGAGCAGTTCATACCGGGATTTTTAAGAAGTTCAGCCTCTTTTTCAGACGCATATACGGGAATACCGTATTTTGTTGCGAGAGGTTCCACCGCATAAATATGGTCAAAATGACCATGCGTCAAAAGAATTGCTTTCGGCACGGACTTAGATTCCTCTATGGCTTTTGCGAGAATAACCTCTTCATCTCCGGGATCCACAATAAAGCATTCGCCAAGTGACCCGTTAACTGCAATATAGCAATTTGTTTCGACCTGCCCGACCGTTTTTCTGATTATCTTATAATCCAAAACACCGTCATGTAAATTGTTCTCCTGCATGTCCCCTCTCCTTTCATTAAAATACATGTAAACCCTTTTAACCCATTGATCTTTGTATATCGATTATTCCCTCAACATTTCTTAGCTTACCGATGATTGTCTGAAGCATGTTTGTATCGGAAATATCAAAACCGATCGTAATTGTTGCGGTACCCTGCCTGCTTGTTCTGACATTCATCGATGATACCACTATGTCGTTCTCCGTAAGCACCTTGGAGATATCAAGCAGAACTCCGGCCCTGTTACGTGAATAAATGTTGACCTCGGCGGTAAAGAGCTCCGAACCCGCTTTGTTTTTTGTTTCGTTCCACTCTGCGGGAACAAGCCTCATGCGTTCCTCCTCTGCCAGATTGATAATATTGATGCAATCGGTCCTGTGGATTGAAACGCCTCTGCCCCTGGTGACATAACCGACGATCTCGTCACCCGGAACGGGCGAGCAGCACTTTGAGAAATGAACTGCCACATCATTTATGCCCTGAACGATGATGCTTCCCTTTGAAGCCAGGATCGCTTTCTTTTCCTGAGTGATCTCGGCGATGGTTTCAAGAACCTTTTCATCCGTGACTTCCTTGCGATTATGCTTGTCGTACTCTTCCTTGAGCCTTGTGACAATCTGTCCTTCCTTTAAACCTCCGTGTCCTATGGCGGCATAGATGGCATCCATGTCACGGTAGCCGTACTTTTGGAGTATGACATCGATATATTCGTTTTTTAATATATCCGAGGCTACAATGCCCTTTGATTTACAATATGCGTTAAAGAGTTCCTTTCCTTTTTCAAGGTTTTCCTCTTTGAATTCAGATTTGAACCACTGATTTATCTTATTCTTTGCCTGCGTGGTTTTTACAAGCTTTAGCCAGTCTCTCGAGGGACCTTTTGAATTGCCCGAGGTGATGATCTCTATCTGATCGCCGTTCTGGATCTCATAGTCAAAAGTAACTATCTTGTTGTTTACCCGCGCAGCGACCATCTGATTACCAACGGCACTGTGAATGCTGTACGCGAAATCGATCGGAGTCGATCCGACCGTAAGGTTCTTGACCTCACCCGTGGGTGTAAAGCAGAACACACTGTCCGAAAAAAGGTTAAGGTCATCCTTAAGGAGCATCAGAAATTCTTTATTGTCCGAGAGGTCTCTCTGCCACTCGAGGATCTGCCTGAGCCATGTAAGCTTCTCTTCCTCGGAGTCGGGCGTCATCTTGCCTTCCGGGTCAACCTTGTATTTCCAATGTGCCGCGATACCGTACTCAGCAGTCTTATGCATCTCTTCGGTACGGATCTGGATCTCAAAAGGCTGTCCTTTTGAGCTTATCAGCGTCGTGTGAAGCGACTGATACATATTAGGCTTCGGAATGCTTATATAATCCTTAAAACGTCCGGGAATCGGTTTGTACATCTCATGGATAACACCGAGCGCAGTGTAACAGTCCTTTACACTGTCCACAATGATCCTGACAGCAAACAGATCGTAGATCTGATCAAGTGTCTTATTCTGCGTGACCATCTTTCTGTAGATCGAAAAAAGGTGTTTAACACGTCCGTTAACCTTAGCTTCGATATTCGCCGACCTAATATGCTCGGCCACCTCATCGACGATCTCATTTATAAAGTTTTCTTTTTCGGCAAGCTTTAAGGAAACCTTTTCGGAAAGCTCTTTATATACAACAGGTTCGAGATATTTGAGAGAAAGATCATCGAGCTCAATCTTAAGCTTCGAAATACCGAGTCTCTGCGCGATCGGTGCATAGATGTCCATGGTTTCTCTGGACTTTTCGTACTGTTTGTGAGGCGGCTGGAACTGCATCGTCCTCATATTGTGAAGCCTGTCGGCAAGCTTGATGAGTATTACACGGATATCCTTTGCCATGGCAAGAAACATCTTGCGAAGGTTCTCTGCCTGAAGCTCCACCTTATCTGCGGAATAATTGAGGTTGGTCAGCTTTGTGACTCCGTCAACAAGAAGAACTATCTCGGTTCCGAATACTTTTTCAAGCTCTTTTTCATCGATTGCAGTATCTTCTATAACGTCATGCAGCAGACCCGCTGCAATACTTTCCATGTCAAGCTCAAGTTCTGCGAGGATGATTGCCACGCATAGAGGATGAATGATGTAAGGCTCTCCTGATTTACGCTTCTGATCCTTATGTGCTTCCCTGGCAACTTCATATGCTTTCTCAATTATTGAAAGATCGGTAGAAGGATGATATTTTCTGATCTTGGTAATGAGAATATCATACAGCTTATCGGGCTCGGTAAAATCCTCAGGTATATCTGTGTTAAAGACCATTTCCCCCATATAAGAGCCTCCTTTCCGAAATTTTCCCCGGCATCGGTCCGATCGTCTTGCGACCGTTATATCAGTTATGTACTTACGGGTTGTTATAATTCTTGTATTTTATATTATCATATATAAAATTGCAAGAAATAAGAGAAAAAGCCTCGCGCCAATGCGAGGCTTAAAGACGGAGTGGGTGGGATTCGAACCCACGAGACGTTGCCGCCTACCTGATTTCGAGTCAGGGCCGTTATGACCACTTCGATACCACTCCTGATCATATATATCGGCAAGGGAATTTTAACCCCCGAAACCGACTTCACTATATTACTACACACAGGACAATTCTGCAAGCATTATTTCGAGTCCGGTCTGCATGTCGAGATCTCCGTTTTTAATCTTATACTCGGTATTTTCGACAAGTTCGATCGCATTTCTAATCTTTCTGCTGTCCATCCTTGAAACGAGATTAAGCTTTTTTTTCACAAGCCAGTCCGGCGTTTTGGTTTCCCCCGCAATGGACGAAACCGAGAGACCTTTGTTCTTAAGTTCGATCAGAGTCGCAAGCTTAAGGTATTCATTTGCGAGAAGCCTCAAAATCTTCATCGGGCTTTCTTTGAGGTACATAAGATCGGCACATATGCTCATGACCTTTTCCCCGTGTCCGACCGAAATCTCGCCTATAATATCAAATATCCTGTTCTCGGTCTGCATGCAGCAGATTTCCTCGATATCACTCCTTGTCACGCGGTTTCTTCCTTCAGTGAACGATGCCGCCTTATCGGCTTCGTTCATAAGGTTATAGAGGTCGCCGCCGACATATTCGACAAAATACGCCGCATCGGATCCGCTTATTTCTTTCCCGTACCCGGCAAATTCTTTTTTTATAAAGTCGGCTCTGTTCTGATCGGTGATTTCTGAAAGATCGCAGACATAACCGTATTTCGTGACTGCTTTGTAAAGCTTTGTTTTTTTATCGACGCTCTTGTCCACGATCAATATGATCGTAGTTTCGGGGAGCTCATCAAGCAGCCGGACAAACGCATCTATGTCATCCGAAATGTTACAGCCCTCGAGCATTATCAATCTGTAGGACGAAAAAAAAGGAACGGTTAACGCGCTGTCGGCAAAGGCTCTAAAGTCATAGGTCTGCTCATTATAGCTGTCGAAATTCATTTCTGCATTTTCGTCAGCCCCGAGCGCTGCCTTTTTGATCAGGCGAACGCAATATCTCACAAGATATGTCTCGCTCCCGCAGAGCAGATATATCTTCCGAAGAGACTGTTTTTTTACATCTTCGATAATTGTCTTCAAATCAAACCCCTTCAGGCTGCCCTTACCGCAAAACATTCATGTCGGGCTTTTCAGGCTTTCTTGTGACCGATCTGCTCTCCGAGCTTAACAATGGTTTCGATGCCCTGACGTGTGTTAAACAATATGTCGTTATCGGGAACAATGTCACCTTTGGTAAGAAGGACTACAGTTGAACCGCCAAATTCGAAATATCCCTTTTCAGAGCCCCTCTTTACCCTTCCCGTGCCGTGATGATTGACGATCTTACCCACAAGCATCGCTCCAACCTCCATCATCACGTGACGTCCGATATTGTCACCGTCGATCACGGTATATTCCCTGCAGTTCTCATGAAATACGGGAACAGCGTCGAGCGCAACGGGATTAACGGTATGAAGCTTTCCTTTTATAAAGGTGTTTTCGGACTTCATACCCGAATCAACATAAGAATATCTGTGATAATTGTCGACCGTGAGCCTTATAACATAAAGGAAGCCACCGCTGAATTCCTGTGTTATCTCGTCTCCGTCAAACAACTCGTTTAACGTGTATGTTCTGTTCTTGATCTTAACGCTCAGATCATCTTTTATCCTGAACGCAAGCGCCTTTCCGTCACTCGGAGAAATAAGCGCATGCTTGTCATCACAAATGGGGCGTCTCGATTTTCTGATCCTTCTCGCGAAAAATTCGTTGAAGGAATAATATTTTGTCGGGATATAATCACTCATCCTGATCCCGTTGTTATCAATGAATCTGTCAATTGAAAGAGCCGAAAAAGGAAGGCTCATCCACAGACCGGCAAGCTTTGAGATCGGCCTGCATGTTAGGAGCTTTAGAAGAAGCCTCCCCGGAAATGTTCCGTACAAAAGCTTTAACGTTCTTTCCTGCCCCGAATCAATAATATACACATTACCTTTACGATCTCTGTACCTCATAAGTCCGCCTCCCCGTCAAAATATGACCAAAACCCGGTTTCAAAGTAAATTACGATCGTTCAAAATCCCGCAAGGGGTGAAAAGAATACGCCGAGCAGCGCCGCAAACCCGAACAATCCGATCACTGCAAGCTTCTTTCCGTGAAGCTTTACCATTTTAAAATCAAGTACATAGAAAAATGCCGTAAGAGCCGTCGCAACGATCATCGTGATAACAAACACGTTACCTTCAACGAAATAAGAAACAAGCGAAACTATCGGGAAAATGAGCGCTACGTTCGTAACGGGAAGTCCCCTATATGAATCGCGAAGCTTTTTACCTTCCGTTTCCTGTCTTTCTTCTTCGGAAACATTAAAGAAAGCAAGCCTGATAACAGCGCAGATAAGAAGCGCAATACCTGCAACGATTGCCGGTATCTTAAGCCATTCGGAACCCGGTGCGCAGAGATGCACGCTTATATTGTAGATAATGCAGGCAGGTGCTACCCCGAAGCTGATAACATCCGACAAAGAATCGATCTGAATACCGAATTTACGTTCCGTATCGGTCCTGTTTTTCTTTGTACGGGCTATGGGACCGTCGAGCATATCACAAAGTCCCGAGATAACGAGCATCAGAATCGCCCATTTAATATTGCCTTCAAACGCAAAGCATATTGATGTGCACGCCGATATGACGCTCAGATAAGTAATGACTACCGTGTAATTGTAAAAACCTATCATATAGTTATTCTGCCTCCGTTTTTTCCGTGCTTCGAACCGAAACTCCTTCGTCAGTTTCCGTGTTGATCACGGGATTTTTTACATAATGTGAAAGAACATGTATCTTCTTCGCATGCGCCTCTGTGTTCTTCGTCTCTTTTTCCCTTCTTAAGCTTACAAAATGGGCAACAATCGTAAACAGTATGGTGAACAGCATCATAAAATAATAAGTGATGCCCCTGTTGAGAATAACGGCCGAAACGGCAACATCCGCATACAGTGCTCCGTACAAAAGCTGGAAAACGGTCTCGTTCGCCCCACTTGCGCCGGGAAGCGGAAGCGCATCCACGGCAAGGGCAAGCACGAGCTGGTACGCAATTACGTCAAGCCAGTTCGGATTGAGATGAAGTGCCGAAAGGACTATAAACGTAACGGAAAAATAAAGAAGCCTCTGTATAAATGTAAGCGAAAGCGCTCCGACGATCATTCCGGGATGGTTTTTAACGAATATCGAAGCTTTTTCGTAACCTCTGATGGAATGAATGGCTTTCGAGAGCGTTCTGTCGGGATTTTTGATAAGCTTAATCTTTCCACCGAATGTAATGACCTTTGAAATGATAAAGAATGCAATCGAGGTCTTATATACGCAAAGACCAAGGAAAACGATCAGTGAAAGGATTATTACCACTCCGACAAAGAACAGTATCGGAGCATTGCCGATAGCCTGAAACATGGCTGACGGTCTTATGATAAGGAACAATATCGTAAGCAGTACGAGCGTCATCTTATAGCAGATCGTAACCACAGCAATAACAAGCGTACCCATAAGCGGGTCGACGCCGTACTTTGCAAGATAGAAAACCTGCATCGGCTGACCGCCCGTGGCGCTCGGGGTAATACCGCAGAAAAAGAACCCGACGTTTGAGACAAGAATACACTTAAACAAGCTTATCTCCTGCTTCAGGTTAAACAGAATATATCTGATTATTACTGATTCGGTACACACATACCCGACAACAAACAATGCTCCGAGCAAAAGAAGGTATATGTTTGCTTCTCCTATCTTGCTGAAAACAACCTTTATCTCGCTGCCTCTCAAAAGGAAAAAAAGCGTTCCCGCCGCAAGCAAAAAGATCAATATGATATTTAGTATATATTTTATTGTTTTCTTTGACACGTTATTCTCCGCTCCGTAGTACAACCGTAAAAAGGGTTTGGATTTTGAATTATGATGGGTCTGTCTTGTGTTTCAAATGCGGATTTACACCATATATACACCACATTTAGAGTACAGTATAGCTTATTCAAATATCCGTGTCAAATTTTAACGTATCTACTTTTATCATTCCGTCCATGCACGTTACTCTTATGTACCCGTTTAACGGAGTGACAAAAGTTTTGCACCCTGCCTTTTCAAGTCTTTCGAGTGTCATGGGAGAGGGATGACCGTACCTGTTTGTCAGAGATGCAGATATTATCCCGACAGACGGTTCCGTACTTTGAAGAAGCTCTGCACAGGTCGAATTTCTTGATCCGTGATGAGCAACCTTCAGAATGTCGAACTGTTGCGACCTAAGCCCGGAAATATAAGTTCGTTCCACACTTGACGAAGAATCTCCGGTAAAAAGAGCTGTCATGTCTCTCCCGATATATTCAATTACGACGCTTCGGTCATTTCTGTCCGCATAATCCGCTTCCCTTATCGGAGAAACGACATGAAGACAACTTCCGCTTTCGAGGGTCATCTCATCACCTGCCGAAACGATTTGCACTACGCCGGTAAACTCCGTCATACATTCAAGCTCTGTCACGCTGTCCTCACAATCCGCGCAGACAAACATCCCAACCTCAACATCCCTGTCCCCGAAAAGATCCTTCAACGCGTTCTTATGGTCACTGTCCCAGTGAGTAAGTATCAGGCGGTCTATCTTGTCGATACCCATATATTTCAGAAAAGGACCTATCCTGAATTCATATAAATTGGTCACGTTTGTGCTTCCCGCATCGATCATCGTTATTTCCGTCCCGTCTTCCACAACGATACATTCCCCCTGTCCGACATCAAGCATATGCACTACCGTTCCGTGAGAGGGAACTCTCACGATCACTGAGATACAAAGCACAAGAAGCCATAACGGTTTTTTCTTGCGGAATGTCATGACCAGAATCACTGTCAGCAAAATCACGGCATAATATATGACAATGATCTGTGCTGCCGTATGCCCGATAATGATCTTCGAATAAGGAAGGCTCCTACATAAACCACAGATATCTATCATTCCTTTAATGATATAATGACATATTCCACCCGAAAACTCTGCAATAACGCCTCCGAAAATCGACGTAAGCAGAACACAGATCCCACCGAACGGTACGAGCAATGACATCAGCGGAATGATGATAAGATTAATGAGGATCGAATACGGTGTGATGTAATAATATGTATTGATAAGAACGGGGAACATAAACACATAGATTCCTCCGATTATGAATACTCCGGCAAGACGTTTTCTTCTTATCCTCGCCCCGCACGAGACCTCACGACCAAAAACCGCGCCCAGGGCCGCGCTAAAGGACATTATAAACGAAGAATCACGGATATACAGAGGGTTTACGGCAAGAATGACGAGTCCGGCAACAGAAAGAGCGCTGAGCATATCATATGTTCTGCCCCTTGCTCTGCCAATGAGCATGCAAGCGCTCATGATCACGGCTCTTACCGCCGAAACAGGCATACCCGTGAATATTCCGTAAAGGAAAAGGAAAATAACGGAAATGAAGCAACTTAATGTTTTCCTGCCCGAGATCCTTATAAGAACACTGTATATCCCGCCTGCGATCAGGGATATATGAAGCCCGGATACGGCCAGGACATGTGAAATACCGCCGTCGGCGAGTACATTTCCCGTGTCTTCGTCAAGAAGTCCCCTCTCGCCCGTGAGTATTGCCGCAAGGACTCCGGCTTCCTCTCCCGACAGGCTCTTGTCGATTGCATATAGCGATTTGATACGCAGATTTACAAATATTTTTTTGAAGTCAAGAAGCAGGTCGGGTTCTTCGGGCATTTCTTTTTCTTCCGGCACTCCGTTTTCGATGTACGATGCGTTAATCAATGCGTCGATTCCGCGTACGGTGTAATATGCATCCTCGTCAAAACCGCCGGGATTTGCGGAAGGCGCGGGTTTTCGAAGTTTTCCGCTGCCGCTGACATAATCCCCGGCTTCAAGACATTTTGAAGGATTTATATTAATGTCCTCATATGTACCTTTTACGGCAATCTTAACGGAGCCGCAGACGGGACGTCCGTAGAAAGTGCCTCCTTCAATATAGGCATTGTTAATGTAAAGGATCGTTTTTTCCGGTTTAAGGGAAATGTCGGTTATAAAACCTCTGAATGAACATTCTGTAGATAAAACAAGATTATTTACCGCTTCCTTAAGAGAGGTCGGTTTATTGGCGCTTTCGTATCTGATCACGGCACAGAACATAAAAACCGGAACCGAAAATAATATGATCACCGCTCTCAAAGCCATCGGTCCCGCTCTGCCTTTATATATCCTCACCAGGACTATAATTGCGAGCGTTGCCGAAACAGCCGAGCCCTTCGCCGCCACATTCGCCACATCGTCATACAAAATCAGCGCAATACAGTAACAAGCGAAAAACACCGTGATCGGGCGAGAGAAAAGTCGTCCGAGATTATCCGTCAGCCTCACCTGCCTTTTCATTTGCTATCAGTTCGGGTCTTCTTTCGATTAGACCGGATTGACCGTACTTGTCAATGGCTTTTCTGCCCGTCCCGTTAACTGTTATCTGAACCTTCATAATGCCCGGGATATCGCAAAGAGAATTGACGAGAGAAAAAATCGTCAGTTCCTCACCCACATTTTCCCTATAGTTTAAAAAGGCCTCATTAACATCGACATATGCAATACCGTCGGTTGATGTGATCCTGTTTATCACGGTACCCTCCGGGAGAGTCCCGATAAAATCGGCATCATCCGTTTCCGGATTGGAAAGGAGCAGATCTGTGGCAAGCTTCTCGTAGGAACTCGACCCGTCGTACGTAACCTTATAAGTAGAGCCGCCGAGCATTCTTGAACCGCGTTTTACGAAATAGACCGTAAGCTCAACCTCCTGACTGAAATATGTCGTCTGACCTGTATTATCGATAAAATCCGTACTTTTCATCAGTCCCGGTACGACATCGCCCCTGAGGATGAGGGGATTATCCTCCACATAAAATTCAACATAATCTACAAAATCAAGCTGGCATAATGTTTTTACGAATCCGGCGCGAAGTAACAGCTCCTCAATTGTAGAAAGCGAATTGTAGCTCTTATCGAAGCTCACGATCAACTGACCGTCCAAACCGAAATATGCCGATTTCACAGTAACATTTCTCGGCAAAAGCGACTTCATTTCGGGGTCCCCGGGTCTGCTCTCAAGCATGGAGATGATCCGCCCTATCTGGGCTTCACGTTCAAGATTCTCATCGGGTTCTTCTCCGCTTTCCCACAAAAGTGTCGATTCCGTCACATCGGTTCTGAAGATCTTAAAAGTATTATCAGGTTGTTTTTCCGACACATCAACATATACCTCCCGCTCGTTTGAGCAGGCGGTCATGCCTATGGCGACTGCCGTTGAAAATAAAAACAACAAAATAATCTTCCTGACCGGCAACATAAACCCCCCGTTTTATTCAGTAGCAAGCTTAAACGAAATCGGAATGCTTACAACAAATGTTGTGCCTTCTCCTTCAACGCTTTCAACCTTTATCGCACCGTTATGCATGAGGATCACGCTTCTCGCTATCGCAAGACCGAGACCTGTTCCTCCGCTCTCTCTGGTCCTTGCCTTGTCAACTCTGTAAAAACGTTCAAATATCCTGTCGATTGAATCGGCAGGGATCCCGATTCCCGTGTCCGCTATGGTAACACTGAAGTATTTTCCGTCACTGTTGAGCGAAACCTTGACGCGCCCGTTCTCTTTATTATATTTAATGCTGTTCTCTATGAGGTTCGTGAGTGCAAGGCTCATCTTAACCTCATCAACCATCGCCGAAACCTCTCTGTAGCTCTCAAATACGATCTCAACAGTCAAAGACGATGCTATCGGTGTAAGTCTCTTCATGATTTTCTCGAGCATGACGTTTATGTTGACCGTGGCGAGATGCATGTTTCCTTCCTTGCGGTCGAGCTTAACAAGTTCAAGAAGGTCGGTGATTATCTTATTCTCCCTGTCGATCTCCTCATTGATATCCCGGAGAAATTCCCTATACACCTCAGGCGGTGAATCCGGCTGCGTGATGAGCGAATCGGCAAGTACCTTGATGGATGTGATGGGTGTTTTCAACTCATGTGATACATTGGACACAAATTCCTGCCTGGATGCTTCGAGCTGCTCTATTCTTCGCAGCATATCATTAAATGATTCGGTCAATTCTTTAAGCTCGGAATAGCCGCCGATTCGGACCATGTCGTCAATATACCCATCGGATACATGGCTGATGCTCTCCTCTATTCTCTTAAACGGCTTGGCAAACTCCGTTGACGAAAGAAAACAAATGACCAAAAGAACAATAGACAAAAGAATAACGGTAACAAGGAGAAATTTCTCCATATCGGCAATCAGTACGGTCTCATCCTCAAGGGAAATCCTCGCAAAAAGAACACCGACATACGGCTCGCCGTCGGTACTTTCATGATCTATAAGCGGCATTGTAAGCTCCGCATATTCCTTCTCAACGCTGAGGAACCTGTTTGAACCGCCTCTTATGGCTTTTATGGCCTCGGACGAAACCATCGTTTTCCCCTCTTCGGCAGAGAATGAATCATATATGATTTTAAGACCCTTATCCGTAACGATTATCCTTCCGTTAAAAAGTGTTGCGGCTATCGAAAGCTCGCTTGCTATCTGTGGCGCATTCTGAGGATTGACCATATACATATTGTTTACAATCTTGACGCACATCTTGTTCAGATGAGCATAAGCGGTATCAACCCTTTTTTCGATCAACGTGTTTTTGCAAACATATTGTGCGGTAATGTACATCGCAGAAAGTGAGATCACTCCCGTAAGAAGAATCGTGATAAACAGCCTCAGCCTGAAGCTTCCGAAAAAGCGGCGGACCTTTCCAACATGTCTGCCGCCCTTAATGGTTTTCGTGAGGTTTTTTCCGTCACTCATCGATAACTCTCCTCGTTTAAGCGCCGATTCGCTTATTTCCTTCTCCGAATTCTACGGTTTTGCCGTCCGGGAACTACTTGGCTTCAAATCAAATACCTGACCGTCGATCAAGCGTCCACATGGAAATAATATCCGACTCCCCACTTTGTATGAACATATTTGGGGGTTCCGGGATTTTCCTCTATCTTTTCTCTGAGCCTTCTGACATGTACGTCAACCGTTCTGGCATCACCCTGATAATCATCCTTCCAGATGATCTCAAGAAGCATTTCTCTGCTGAACACCTTATCCGGATTAAAAACCAAAAGCTCCAGAATATCAAATTCACGCACCGTAAGATTTATCTCAACATCGCTGACGAATACCCTTCTGCTCTCAACATCAAGCTTCAACCCGGCGCCTTCAAATGCTTTCTTCGCCGGTTCCTCGGACCGTCCTTGCCGGTTACGTCTTATAATGGCTTTGATACGCGCCTTAACCTCAAGGATATTGAAAGGTTTTGTAACATAATCGTCGGCGCCGTACTCAAGTCCCATGATCTTATCTATGTCCTCGGATTTTGCCGTCAGCATAATAATGGGAACATCGGATTTTTCCCTGATTTTTTGACATACCTCATAACCTGAAAGACCGGGCAACATGACGTCGAGAAGTATGACATCATAGTCCTTTCTTCTGGACATATTTACAGCTTCAATACCGTCGTAGGCACAATCCACCTCCATGCCTTCCTGCTCAAGGCTGTATCTGATACCCTTAACGATCAGTTTCTCATCATCAACCACCAAAATCTTCGATTCCATATTTCCTCATTTCTGTCCGACCGTAATATTGTCTTTGATCTTAGAATATGTGCCTTCCTTAATGCCCGGGACAAGCATCAGGTCTTCAGTTCTTTTAAAATCCCCGTTCGCAGTCCTGTAACTTACTATCTTCTGCGCTTTAGCGGGACCTATTCCCTTAAGAGACGTTAGCTCCCGTTCCCCCGCTGTATTTATATTAATCTTTAGACTATCTCTTGTCAAAGCTTCCCGATCGGACAATATTGTTTCTGACGTTGTTTCTACCTTTGCTTCGTTCTCTTCTTTATCGTTTTTCGTGGAATTATTCACATTATCATTGAGCTGCGGAATCGGTTTTTCCTGTCCGATCGTGCCCCTTGTCGTTTCTCCTGTTTCAAGGCTTGATGATGTGTAGGAATTATTCCCGGACGTCTCAAATGCTGTCTCTCCGACTTTTTCGGTTTTAAAAACCGTTTTCTCGTTTTTCCCGGCGGAAACGTAACAGATACCGGTCACGGCAAAGGCCGCAACCACGCAGATCCTTTTAATGATCATGATCATATGTCTTTTTTTTGACCTTTTTGACTCTCTTTTCATGAAGAATCCCTCTGTTTGGGTTATTCCAGTGATATTTTATGGTGTCTCTATCTGTTTACTACCGAAAAAAACTGTGTTATCATACGTGATAACGTGTCAAAGATATCAGAAAACGCTTTCGTCGTTTCACAGTAATTTGGCGTACACCGCTTCAATATTCATCAAACCGATGTTGTAACAGATGTACTAAATAACGACCGTCAGATAAAACATACAAAGAGGAGAAAACACATGGGATTACAGGACAAGCTTAAAAACATCAAATCAACAGGCATCAAACTTGCAGCCACCACCGGAAATCAAAGAAACGACGCTCTTATTGCGGTCAAAAATGCTCTTATGTCCGAAAAAGAGAGTATCTTTGAAGCAAATAAGATTGATGTAAGTGATGCTGAAAAACAGGGTCTTACCAAATCGGTCATCAAAAGACTCGGCTTCGATGAAAAGAAGCTCGCCGGAGTCATAGACGGCATCAATGAGCTTATTTCTCTGCCCGACCCCATCGGAAAGGTACTCCTTGCAAGAAGTCTTGACGAAGGACTTGACCTTTACAGGATAAGCGTTCCGATCGGTGTGATCTGCCTTATCTTCGAGGCCCGTCCCGATGCTCTCGTACAGATCGCCTCTCTCTGCATTAAAAGCGGTAACTGCGCAGTTCTTAAGGGAGGCAGCGAAACAAAGAACACAAATAGGGTTCTCTTTAACATTATCTCAAAAGCAGCATGCAGCGTTCTTCCCGAAGGATGCCTCGTACAGATCGAGGAGCGAAACGAAGTGAACGATCTTCTTTCCTGCAGTGATTCCATCGATCTCATAATCCCCCGCGGATCAAATGCCTTTGTCCGGTACATCATGTCTAACACGACGATCCCGGTTATGGGACATGCTGACGGAGTGTGTCATATCTATGTGGACTCAGAGGCTGATATCGAAATGGCTCTTAAAATCACACTCGATGCAAAAACTCAGTACACTTCCGTTTGCAATGCGGTGGAAACAATTCTTATAAACAAAAACATAGCAGATACTTTTATTCCCCTTTTTGCACGAATGATGACCGAAGCGGGCGTCAAACTCCACGGAAACTCCGAGTTTGTTCAAAAGCTTGACGAAGTCTGCGGCAAAGAGATCACATGCGAACATATGGGTGATGATGATTATCATACCGAATATCTCGATTATGCTTGCTCATGCAAACTTGTCGATGATATCGATGAAGCCATCGACCATATAAACAGATTCGGTTCACATCATACAGACAGCATAATTACCAAAAACAAGGACAAGATCGAACATTTTATGGAGATGGTCGATTCGGCGGACTGCATGAGCAACTGCTCTACCCGCTTCTCTGACGGATTCCGTTACGGTTTCGGTGCCGAGGTCGGGATCAGCACCGGAAAGCTCCACGCAAGAGGTCCCGTCGGTCTCGAAGGCCTTATGACATACAAATACAAGCTTTACGGCAGCGGACAGATTGTAGGGGATTACTCAAGCGGGATCAAACAATTCCGTTTTAAGGACATAAAATAGAAACTGCGCTTTTCTTTGTTTCTATATTTTATCATCCCTTATGAAAAATAAAAGTCGGAATATTGTACAAAAAACCAACCTCCGATTTGTGGAAAAATAACAAACGAACAATCAAAAAAACAGTTTCCAAAGGAAATTACAAAGATTAATTGTACCGAAAAGGTAAGTACATCATCGCAGACGCTTACGTTAATAAAACAACAAAGGCACATACCAAAAAGTATGTGCCTTAATCGTTTATAATTGATTTAAGATCACTGAATTACTGACCCATCTGCTTTGCAACTTCCTCTGCAAAGTTCTCGTTTCTCTTCTCAAGACCTTCGCCTGTCTCAAAACGAACGAATCTGGTAACTGTAAATGTACATCCGTTCTCTTTAGAAACCTTAGCGATGTACTGAGCAACATTTTCCTTATCCTCAGCCTTAACGTAGTCCTGATCAACAAGGCAGATCTCCTTGAGACGCTTAGCAAAACGTCCGTCAACAAGTCCCGCAAAGATCTTGTTCTCAAGATATTCAGCCTTATGTGTCGCAGCGATGTCACGAAGTACCTGCATTCCTTCATCGGAAATGAAATTGTACCAGAACTTGTTAGCCTTCTGCTCTTCATAAGAAGCCTTGTCTGTATCATTCCACTTGTTGTTATCAAGAGTTTCCTGAATTATAGCATTAAGAATGGGCTTGGGAAGTGATGCGGGATCGGCAAGAGAGCTGTCGATAATGATCTCCTTCTCTTTAGCAAGAGTCTCTGCAGAAATCTCCTCCTTCTTAACGTACGAAGGATTCATAGCTGCAATCTGCATTGCGATATTCTTGGCACATTCTACTGTCGCGTCATTCATGGGTGCGTCAACATCAAGAAGGATACCGATCTTACCGTTCATGTGAATGTACTTAACAAGGAATCCGTTTGTGTTGAATTTAATAAAACGACGAACCTTAAGGTTCTCACCGATAACAGCAACCTGAGCTGCGCGAGCCTCATCAACCGTCTTGGAAGTATCAAACTTCCAAGGCTTTGCAAGGAATTCCTCGATAGTAGCGGCATCTGTCTCGGAAGCTGCCTGTGCAACCTGCTCAACATAATCCCTGAACTTCTCATTCTTTGCAACGAAGTCTGTCTCGGAGTTAACTTCAACGATAGCTCCTGTCTTGTTATCATCCGAAATGAAGATATCGCAAACGCCCTCTGCTGCGATACGACTTGCCTTCTTCTCCGCCTGTGCAAGGCCACGCTTACGTAAATACTCTATAGCCTCATCAAAATTACCGTCGGTCTCTGTAAGAGCTTTCTTGCAATCCATCATACCCGAACCGGTGATTTCTCTTAATTCCTTAACCATTGCTGCAGTAATAGCTGCCATGATAAAATCCTCCTCAAATCTTTATTCTTAAGCCTGCTCAGCCTCAGCTGCAACAGCCTCTGCCTCTTCGGCGGGAGTTCCTGCATCAACACCCTGATTTGCCTCGATAACTGCGTCTGCCATCTTGGATACGATGAGCTTTACGGCACGGATTGCGTCGTCATTTCCGGGGATAACATAATCAAGTTCCTCGGGATCGCAGTTTGTATCGGCAATACCGATGAGCGGGATGCCGAGTGCATGAGCCTCAAGAACACAGATTCTCTCCTTCTTGGGGTCTACAACAAAGATAGCATCGGGAATATTTGCCATTTCCTTGATACCGGAAAGGTTCTTCTCAAGCTTGTCCCATTCCTTCTTAAGCTTGATAACTTCCTTCTTGGGAAGCACATCAAAAGT
>JAEEIH010000068.1 GCA_016281275.1 Lachnospiraceae bacterium
CGAAGCTGTGATGTAGTGATCCCGGATATCATCTATACGGCAGACGGTACGGAGTACAGGGTTACAACCACAGCGGGAAAAGCCTTCCGTGATCTGAAAGCTGAAAATGTAGTTCTCCCCGCTTCCATAAAGACTGTCAATGCAGGTACTTTCAAGGGAGCAAGGATAAAAACGATAACATTGACTGCAGAAAAAGCATCCGACCTTAAGATAAAGAAAGGTGCTTTTGACGAGATAAAGAAACCCGGCAGTACCACAGTTGTCATCCGCACGAGCAGCAAAAAGCAGTTTAACAAGATCGTGGAGAAGTGCCGAAAGGCCGGGGGAACGAAGCTGAAATACGTGTACGAGAAAATGTAAGAGTGGACCATGGGGACGGGGGTTGTGGACCATGGGTGGACCCGATGTCATTTCGGAATAATCGTCAAGAGGTGAAAACTATGGAATTGAGATTTCCGGAATAGCGTCGGAATTGATCTGTGTTGGCAAATTGAAAAATTGATAACGCTGTGATAATATGATACTTATAAAGAATGAAGGAAGGATCCATAGATAGGAGGTGATTGTATGGCTTATTCTGAGTTGGTTGAAGAAGCAAAAGGATTATCTGAATCAAGTTTGGATGAAGTGTTGGATTTTATAAAGTATCTTAAGACAAAAGACGACAGTAAGAAAAGCAATATTGTTTTTGACGAATTAAAGGGTGGGCTGCTATATATTGCCGATGATTTTGACGAAACCCCTGATTGCTTTAAGGAGTATCTGTAATGACGATTATTGATACACATGTTTTACTGTGGTTGCTGTCAGACAGTGAGGAGTTATCTTCAAATGCCAAAAGAGAACTGAAAAGCGGCAACAAGATATATGTCAGTGTTGCGTCTTTGTGGGAGATAGCTATTAAGAAATCAATTGGAAAACTGAGGCTGGCGTATTCAATAGGTGATATTGTTGAAAAGTGTGAAAAATATAAGATAGATATCCTGTCTATTAAGCCGTCACACTTGGATTATATAGAAAAATTGCCGCCTGTTCATAATGATCCGTTTGACAGGCTCATCATTTCACAGGCTTTGACAGAAAAGATGTCATTGATAACAAGGGATATAATTGCCTCGAAGTATGCCGGGCTTAATATCATATGGTAGACTTAGCTTGGAATTGAGGTTTGTAGGGTTTGCTTCCGTTTTAAGGGATTTCGTAGTATAACGATCGCAGAAGGAACATTGTTTCTTCTCTTTGCTAAATTGGTGACAAGTGACGGTTCCGACCCGTCGGTAAAATAATTGACTGAGTGAAGATGACGAGTGACGGTTCTGACTCGTCAGTGTTATAAAAATTGACCGAACGATGATGTTTTAGGGCTGACTTTTGCAGTCAGCCCTTTTTGGGTTTGCGCGCCATGGGCGCGCTCTAACGGGTGAAAGTCCCGAGTACGCGTAGGCAACGACGAAGTACATAGCTGAACAGCAAGGGTGTCCATCGTGAGGTGGGATCTGAAGGAAGCTGAATGACTCACAACCCCCGTCCCCCAGGATCCGCCTCCCAGGGTCTCACCCCAAGAAAACAGCGCCGCTTAAAGAAAGGATAAAGTTTGAAACAGAGAGGTAGCGCTTAGCTCTTATTAAAGGGTAACACAAACAAGCCATCATTCGGTGGCTGGAAAATTGAATATAGACGCAACACCTGATCAGTAAGCTATGACGGGATCATCTTTGATGATATAACCTCGTTGCTTCAACAGATTAAGTGCCTGCGAAGTCGACAAGACTTTTGACTCCTTCACGGGACGAGGATCAGAATAGCCTTCTGCATTGCCGGTTACATGGCAGACGACAGTTCTGTGCGCTACTGCTTATTCAAAGGAAAACTTACGGGAGATGTCGCTGTCGGGGATATTGTCGGTATGATAGGTGGCGGATGCATTGTAAATCCTGACGGAAGCGGTGAAGAAGGCTTGTTAACGAATTATGAGGATGGTACATTTTTAGCAACAACATTTTATCTCAATGCCGACGGTAACATAAAGTCGATTAAGACCATTACAGGCATGAGGTTGAGCGAATCGATAACAGTTGAATACAGGCTAAAGTCGGGAGAGGAAGGAGTTCTTCGCATCCGTAAGATAGATGCGCGAAGCGGTGATGTAGTGATCCCGGATATCATCTATACGGCAGACGGTACGGAGTACAGGGTTACAACCACAGCGGGAAAAGCCTTCCGTGATCTGAAAGCTGAAAATGTAGTTCTCCCCGCTTCCATAAAGACTGTCAATGAAGGTACTTTCAAGGGATCAAGGATAAAAACGATAACACTTACCGCCCAAAAAGCATCCGATCTGAAGATAAAGAAAGGTGCTTTTGACGAGATAAAGAAACCCGGCAGTACCACAGTTGTCATCCGCACGAGCAGCAAAAAGCAGTTTAACAAGATCGTGGAGAAGTGCCGAAAGGCCGGGGGAACGAAGCTGAAGTACGTGTACGAGAGCAGGCATTAATCAACATAGATCTAGAATTATCTTTAATTGCTTTGAGACCGCTTTCATATCCGACTCTGATAGTTGTCCGATAGTTTCGCCAAGGATAGATTTGTCAACGGTCACTATTTTGTCCGTCATCACATAACTATCTCTGTTTAATCCGTTTTGAGCAGAGGCTTTTACAAGGACGCGAGTATCAATATCAGATGATTCAAAAGTTGTAAAAAGGCAAAGAATAACAGAATCGAAACTGTTATGATCATCAGATTGAATTATAACAACAGGACGAGCCTTTGAGGCATAGTTCTTATCTTGAAGTGTCCATATTTCCCCTCGCTTCACAGCATGACCTCCCTTGCAAGACTGGTAGCGAACTCAGTTGCAGCTTCTTCTGTTTCAAAAGCTTCCACTTGCATTCTACGGCTTTGTACAGCATAAGGGAAACCGTGATGGTCATTGAATGCATAAATAAACATCCTTAGCACATCAGATGTTGTTGTACCTAAACTTGCTGCTGTTTTCTGGAAAAGATCATATTCGTTATCTTCTACTCGTGTTGCTGCTTGCTTCATAGATAATCACCTCTAAAGTAGTATGGTTTAAGGAAATAACAGTAATACCCGATGTTTTAGCCAAAGAAATAATACATTTCAACTTTATAGCAAAATAATAACATTTTGCTATAAAGTTGTCAAGTTATAGCTCTACCCTTCAACTGCTCTAACAATCGCGTCTTTTTATCCCGTCCCAATGGTACACCACGGTTCAAACGATTATAGTACAGGTATTCACATCCGGCACTTGTTGTGTATAAATACCGGATTGGGTGTCATCTGTTTCCTTCCATTCCGAATCGATATGTTGTAATGAACCCCGGATTCAAGTAAACTATAAATGATGGGTTACTTTTCAAAAAGTAAGACAATAGGCGCTTAAGATTATTATAGAATCACGATGAACATAATACATGGCCATGGGGAGGATAAGTGATGAAAATAAAGAATATGGTAATATCGACAGGACTCTTCGTACTTCTGTGTGCGCTGCTACCGTTCTCGACGAAAGCACAGGCGCAGGATTTCTGCGGCGAAGGAAACGTCCTGATCGCTGTGGATATGGGACCTTACAAGGAAAATGAGGACGTGGTTTCCCTCGATGGAACCATGGGAACGCTCGAATGGGGAGCGGATGCTCCGACAGGTACGAGTACAAGACCCGCTTTTAATAACAGGAAGTATACCGTTCCGGCGGAAACGACCGTAGAGAAGGCTCCCGATTATGAGGCAAAGGTTGAGTACACGGTGGGACAGAAGGTCTTTTTCCCTTATCTAAGATGGGATGATCCGGATTATATGGATTCGAGTGATCCGAGATTTGATAAGAAAAATTATAGTTTTACAAGAGATCAGCTACCACAGGAAATCTTCGACGGAGATGAAAGGAGATTTCTGTTACATGATGATCATATCAAGGTCGGAAAAAATGGTGAAGAAGTTTATCTTTTTGATTATGAAGAGACCGAGGATGGCAGTATACACCCGTGCTGTGATTTCTTGGAGATAGAGTGTGTGGGTGTTTCGACTCACTGCACGTACTGGTGGTACACCGGGACAGCGTATTCCGTAAGAACGGGCTTTGATATCGATGATTATCTGGGTGCGGTTGAACTGACAGACAGTGACATCACTTTCTTTACCGAAACATGCGAAACGGCATATGAAAAAGAAGGGGAGATCTTCGGAGATCCTCTTTGGGAGGATATGAGAGGTGACCGTGACAAGAAGGCTGCTTATGTGATGATGGATCTGTCTGTGGTATATCCCGGTTGTGAGGGTTTTTTTAATTGGGCATTCACTATTGATTTAAGCTTTGACTGCCTGCTAATGAATGTTTCCTCTTTGCCGGGATACAAAGGAAATTACAAGACTGATGCAAGTGGTGATTATTTTAGAAGCGGTCTTGTCCATGAACTGAATCATTACATTTTATATGGCTATATGAACATGGTTCACGAAGAATGGAGCATGTGGATGGGTGAGGCATTGGCAGATTATTCAGCTTATTTGCTCTATCCGTATAGTACCAGATATAAGGCGTATATTGGAGAAATATCGGATATAAGCTCGCGCCTCAGGATGATCCCGGGATTTCTTTGGAGCTATGATCCTTTAAATGTTTATCCTGCTTATAGGATGATGGCATATACACTCGGAGAGTATCTTCTGAGCTTTATCGAGCATGAGACAACAGGAAATAATGACGGCAGGTTCTGGAAGGAATTTCTTGCTTCTCAGACCGTCGGGGAGGTGGGTATCACAGGTAATAAAGTGGATGAATTCCTGAAGCAGAAGACCGGTGAGGATCTTGATGCGTGGTACGCAAGGTTCATCGCAGCATTTTTAACGGGTGAAGATGATTGGAGCGGCCTGATAGGAGACGAATATTTTAAAAGGATATACAGAGTAGATCCGTACGTATTTTTCAGACCATACACAGATTACGGGAAAGACATCGGACAGAGACTGGTGGATGGAGCCGCGGACTATGCTGTAACTGAATCAATCAGAGAACAATATATGCTCACAGCTGTACAGGGCGGAGGCACTACTTATGCATTTCGCAATGACGAAGGAGGAAGGATC
>JAEEIH010000069.1 GCA_016281275.1 Lachnospiraceae bacterium
AAAGCATTGCGTTGGCATGATCAAGCTGTGACTGTAAGGCTCCGATCTGAGACTGCAAAGAAGACACTATGATGATAAGTGCCTCTTTGTTTAGATCATGAAGTTGTTTCTCTGATAAAACAGCCATGACAGTTCCTCCGCAACTGTATCAATAATACCAGAAAATGCGGAAAATAGCGAATTGGAAGGGCCGAATGTTTTGTGCAAAATGCCTATTGTTGCTGATCTCCTGAGCTGTCGTCCGTTAGATCTGTCACATTGTCACCGGATTGCTCAAGATACTGTCATTGTTTGAGTTGTTCCACCGGGGCTTTCGCCCCGGCGTACAATAGTTTACTTGTTACAATCGACGAGCATTTCATGTTCTACTACATAACGGACCATGTAATCGTCGATAAGACGTTTCTGCTGCTGGCAGCAATACATCAATGATTTCTCGCAGATGCGGTTGATCATTCGCAGGATACCACCGGATGCCTGATGGATCTCATCATAAGCCTTTGATGTAAAGAGTTCCTGTGTGACATCTGCGTATTCCAGGTGGCTACGGATATAGTTTTCTGTTTCGGATTGATCAAGGTGAGGTAAGGTACATACAATGTCGATTCTCTGTCTGATAGCTGCATACCGCTGAAAACGGAGCTTTTCATCCCACAGTTCGGTCTGACCGACCAGGACGAGCGCCATCGGACTTGATGAATCAAATCGATAGTTAAGAAGAAACCGAAACTCTTCAAGCGTCTCCTTTTCAAGCAGATGTGCCTCATCAAGTACACAGACTACCTTCTTCTTTTGAACACCGCGTATTATTTCGATCTGCTGCTGAAGCTGACGCTTTGAGTCACCTCTGTAAAACTTGGCTTCAAGTCCGAGTTGATCGAGAAGACCTTTATAAAACCACCGCGGAGTCAATTTTGAGTCCGAAAGGTATAACAGAATGTACTCGCTTTGCGGCAGTTGCTCACTAAATCTGCGGATTAGTGTGGATTTACCGCACCCCGAATCGGCGGTGACTACAGCAAAGTATTGACGGTCTGCAGCATAGGTTAGTCGACCGATCGTTTCACGCATTGCCTGTGACTCATAAAGTTTATCCACAGGTACATCGCGAACGAACGGGGTATGGCTCATTCCAAAGAATGTCTCATACATGATCGGTCACCCCCTTTCCGTACCCGGCAAAGGAGATGGCATCTGCCATGCGTGCGACGTTTTCGGAGTGTTTCTTCTCGAGTGCATCAAGAAATCTCGATGTGTCGGGAACGGATTCCTGCATTGAAACCGGCAGTGTAGGATTCTTATCGCAGTATTCTCCGATCTTTAACGGTTTTGCTTCAAACGGTTCGATTCCGGGATAACTTACGGTAATGATCTCGGGTGCTGCCGGATCGTAGGATATCTCAACCATAAATCCGATCAGGGCAGGCTTGGTTTCATAACGTTTCCCGCGGAAGCTGATGCAGGCACCTTTATCAACAAGGCGCTTCTCATGGAATCGGAATGCCTCGGATACAACCGATGCGTCAACATAACAGAGAGCTCTGGAATCCCTGTTCCATTCCTGCATCGGAGAGATCCCGCTTTCGGGTACTTCGGATCCAAGCGAACGATAATACTCGCCGATCCCATCATGAGGCATCCTGTGATAATACTCATCATAGAAGATCTCCCAGTAGTGATTGAGTTCTTCAAGAGTCCGGATATTTTTAAGCTTGGCTTCACGGGTGAATGCGTCTACAACCTGATGGAACTTCTCTATTTTGCCCTTGCTTTTCCCACTGTAGGGGCGAGCGTGCCTGACTGTTATACCCAGCCTTGCAAGAGAGAGTTTTAACTGTTTCGCAATGTATTGAGAACCGTTGTCAAAGTAGACGGTATCAAACTTTCCGTAGCGAAGGATTGCCTGATGAAATGTGTCCTTTACGATCGCTTCTTCCTGATTGTCATAGAATCGGGAATGAAGCAGATACCGTGAGTGATCATCGATGGCTGAGGAGAGATATGTTTGTCTCTTTTCACCCTTCGGTCCTATCGGAAGAATCGGTCCAAACTTTATGTCGGCCTGAATGAGCATCATCCTATGCGGTTTACAAAACCGTTTTGATGAACTCTTCCTTGCTTCGGCATAAATCTGGAGCTGCCTTTTTCCAAAGCCGGCTTCGTACAGATGCCTCTGTAAAGTTGGGCGTTTTAACACTCCCGGAGCGACACGTCCTTCAAGTTCAAGGATCAGAATGATCTGCTCCACGCTGCGACCCGGAACTTCACGCCGCAACTGGATTGCCTCCTGAAAGAGATCTTCAAAGTTTGGAGGAAGTAAGTTCTTCCGTTTCTGAGTCCTGTCAGCAGGTTTCAGACTTTGAAACTCTCCGGAACGCCATGCTTTTTCATAACGGTAGAGTGTCCGTGTGGTAATGCTGTTCTTGGCGGCGATCTCTTTACGAAGTTGAGTCCGTTCAGCGTTATCAAGAGAGTCGTCAAGCAGAGGAGAGATGAGCTTAAAACGCCGAAGCGCCTCGTCCTCCTGCCAATGGATTATGTTTTTGTTCTTATTCATGATCTTTAGACCTCCTTTGAGGTCACTATAAGATCAAAAACAATGACACACACTACAAATCAGGTGCATAGGCCCAACCGGTAGAAAAAAGCTTTCCGCCGGAGTTATAAATGATCCGAACAACTGTCTCGAGCCAGTTGACGGACATCTCGCGGATCGAACTGAGCAGTGCCGATTGCAGGAAAAGTTTTCCGCATACTCGCCGGATCATTCCTTCAATGTTTGGGACGTTTTTATGAAACCAAAATTTCCAACGTTTCATGGTTTCATGACAAGGATAATCCTCGGAATCCAGATCGCTTTCAGTTACGATCCCATCGATCACTCCTGAGATCACTTCCGCCTCATAGTGTTTATGAGGGACAAGGCAATCGGGGAGCTCGTTGTGGTGAGCCTTGCATGAGCAGCAAACAAAACGTCGTATTAGGAGATGATCCTTTGCTCCGCCTTCTCTCTTGCAGATCCTCTTTCGGGAATCCCTGTACTTGAGAATGCCGCCGCATATGGGGCATGGCGGAACATCGTCACTGCTCTTAACCAAAAATATCGGTGTTTTCGTTGAGTATAAGTTCGTACTCTGTTATAATGAACACGGTTTTATACCAGGTTCCAGAGTACACGACTTGCGACGGAGGGTGCTCTGGAACCGTCCTTTCTTTAGACTTTTTATGACAGTATACAGAGCAATCTGACGACATGCAATAAGAGCAGTATTAAGTTATTTCAAAGGAGCTACAACAGTAGATTTGAAGAAAGACTCCCTCGCAATAGATAATTTGAGGGATTTCATAGAGAAAGATAGTTCCATTCTTTCGCTCAAGCCTCAAATTGCAGATGAATGGAATTATGAACGAAATGGAGAC
>JAEEIH010000070.1 GCA_016281275.1 Lachnospiraceae bacterium
ACCAGGCAATACCGTGTGCAAAGCAGTTGATCTCTTCACCCTTCTAGACCTTGGTCCACATTCCTTCATGAGGAATAGGAGCAGGATCATGCTTTCCGCCTTTGGCAACGGGGCACATCATTTCAACTTCGTGAGTATAGATCATGTTGAAACTCCTTTCGTTTCTTTGTTTTTATCATTAACCGAATTTGCTTTATGGGGGAGCAGTTTCGGTTTACCGCGTGATATTTTCTCACATTTTTTTATAAAAGTAAAGACCGCCGTATTTACAAAAATTAATCAAGAAATCTCGGATAATATGGATATTATTGCTTAATTTTATTACCGGAATATTTCACAAGGGCTCTTATAAGTTCTTTGTTGTTGATGGGCTTTGTGAGATGGTCGTCCATACCGCTGCTGAGGGCTCTTTGCTTATCTTCCTCGAATGCATTGGCGGTCATGGCTATTATAGGAATGTTACGTAGCTTTTTATAAGGCAGATGTCGTATTTCCGATGTTGCCTTATAGCCGTCCATATATGGCATCTGTATGTCCATGAGAATAATGTCGTACGGATTCTTTTTGTTTGCAATAACTTTTGAAACAGCAACCGAGCCGTCTTCGGCTTCATGCACGATAATTCCTTCGCTTTCAAGAATGTCTTTTGCTATTTCGCGGTTAAGTTCGTTGTCTTCAACAAGAAGAACCCTAAGACCTTTGAGTGAAACTGTCTTTGCTTCTTCTTTTTTGTCCTGATTGTCCGGAACGTCCGTACTGTTTCTGAAAGAGAAACGCATAGTGACATTGGTACCGACGTTCAGCTCGCTGTCAATCGTAATTGTTCCGTTCATCATCCTGACAAGTTCCTGAGTGATCGCCATTCCGAGTCCCGAACCCTGGATGCCGGATACGGTTGATGATTTTTCGCGGCTGAATGATTCAAAAACATGCTCGATAAAGTCCTTGCTCATTCCGATGCCGTTATCGGATACTTTCATCTCGAACGAGGTATATCCGGGCTTCACTGAGATGATCTTATTAATGGAGAATGTGATCGTCCCTCCGGGTTTTGTGTATTTTATCGAGTTACCGATAACGTTTATGAGAACCTGAGAAATGCGCAGACCGTCGGCATAAACGGTTGTATTCTTAAGACCCTTAAATTTTGTGATAAGCTCAAGACCGTTTGCTTCGGCATTTTCTTTTACTATCGCCAGTATTGACTTGGCAAGGGTTTCCATGTTAATACTGTTTTCTTCGATCGTAACCTTGCCGCTTTCGATTCTTGCCATGTCAAGCACATCATTGATAAGCGCGACAAGATGGTTGCCGGATATATTGATCTTTTCAAGACATTCTCTGGTCTTTTCGGTATCATCGATATATTTAAGCGCCATGCCGGCAAAACCCATGATCGCGTTCATGGGTGTTCTGATATCGTGTGACATATTGAAAAGGAAAGAGCTTTTTGCTTTATTTGCCGCTTCTGCTCTCGCTTTAGCTTCCTCAAGCTGCAATTGACGTTCGTTTTCGCGTCTGATCTCCAAATCCTTATTCGCAAAAGCGACTGCGACAGCCTTCGGAACACGGTCGTTTCCAACCTTGACAAATTTCATTTCGCAATATTGAGGATTACCGTCGTTAGACGATCTGAAATTGACCGTATATGATTTCTGATCGGTCAGATTCCTGATTATATTTGAAATGGAGCCCGAAGCCCGCATCATTTCTTTGTCGTCTTCATAGATATATTTTGTAACGTAGAGTTCATAAGCGTCGGAATAACGGATCCCTCGCCTGAAAATACCTCCGAGGTCGCGTTCGAAGTCATCGTTCATGGAATAAGTTGTGAGTTTATCTGTAGTAAGATCGACATAATAAACAGATGAATATTCACTCGCAAGAATTTCGATTATCTGATGATTTCGACGAAGTTCTTCTTCACGACGAATGCGTTCATGATCTTTTTCATCCATTTCGAGCTGATCGATCCTGGCCTTGCGAAGCATCCCCTCGATCGTATTTCTCTGCTCCAGTTCGTGCCTCATTTCTTCGTCAATATTGCGTATGCCGCAGATAACGGTGTGTCCGTTTGTTTCGGAATAGTTTTTGATGATTTTTACCTGATAATACTTAACGGATCCTTCTATCGAAGCACGATATGTAAAAACATAGACAGAGCCGAGCGAAAGCTCTTGTATGATCGCTTCTTTGCTGAGTCGGAACATGAATTTTTCCCTATCGCCGACAAAAACAAAGTTTTCTGCAAAAATCTTTATACGCTCGGTAAAATATTTGTTTACCGTCAGGTCATTATAATATTTAAAAACATCGTTGACTCTGACTGTCATTGCTTCATCGGTGTCTAAGTTTATATATGACACCAGACCGAAATCAACGGCAAGAGAATTGATGATGATATCCTTAAATTCATTATCCTTTTGTGTTATAACAGCGCTTGTCTCATCTCTTAAAGCGACTATGGCGAAAATATCGCTATTGTCTTCAAACATACAGATAATAACGTCGAAATACTGATCGCTTCCGTCGTTCTCTTTGGCATGTATATGTTTTTTGGTTTTAAGCCTTCCCTCGGAATATTCGTGAAGAAGGTTTTCGGTAGTGCCGAAAGAAAGTACCTTTTCGCCTTCAGACACCCTGTGACGTATCACAAAAGATTTTACATATTCAGAATAAGATGTTCCGCTGACATCTCTTGAGAGTATAGTGAACCCGTCCCGGCCCTTTGTGTAAAGACCTTCAACCATAAGATCTTTCGAGAGATTGCACACAAAGTAACCGATACAGTCGGAAAAGACCGTATCTATTAGTCCGGGACTTCGTTCACTGATTTTTTGCATATTTTTATTCCTTTGCCGTTATCACTCCGCCGGTCTTGAATATGGAGTTGGAAGGTACGAATTTAACGGTGTTATTCCCCGAGTTTCCTTATCGCAGCGTCAAATTTCGCATATAGCACCTTCGCATCTTCCATATCGGTGCCCCTGATGCCGAAATAAAATTTGATCTTCGGCTCTGTTCCGGAAGGTCTGACGCAGCACCACTGATCGTTCTCAAGGACATAATAAAGAACGTTTGATTTGGGAAGCCCCGTGGGCTTTGACTCACTGCTTCCTGCAGAAACCACCGAATTATTGAGATAATCCCTGCTCTCAACTACCTTTGCATCAGCGAGAGATGTAATGGGATTTTTTCTCAGGTTATCGAGTATAGCCTTGATACGCTCGGCTCCGTCAAGCCCCTTCATGGTAACGGAAACGGCTCCTTCCATGTAATATCCGTAAGTTTCGTACATGTCAAGCATTTTATCATAAAGTGTAAGTCCCTGCTGTCTGTAATACGATGCAGCTTCGCAAAGAGCCATAACCGCAACGATGGCATCCTTATCTCTGGCATGTGTTCCGATAAGACATCCGTAAGACTCCTCGTATCCAAAGAGATAAGTATTGTTCTTTTTGCCCTGTTCGAACAACTTGATCTGTTCTCCGATATATTTGAAGCCTGTGAGTACTTCGATCAGATCGCACTTATATGCCTCTGCAACTCTGTCACACATATTGGAGGAAACAATTGTCTTGACAACCGCACCGTTTTCGGGAAGAAGACCAAGTTCCTTTTTTGTTGAAAGCTGATATTCGCAAATAAGTGTTCCGCTCATGTTGCCTGTAAAAGGTACATATTCTCCGGTTTTGGAATTTTTGGCATAAACACCCAGCCTGTCCGCATCGGGATCGGTAGCGAGAATAAGATCCGCGTCAACTTTCTTTGCCAGCGCAAGCGCAAGCTTATAAACATTGGCATCTTCAGGGTTGGGGTATCCTACTGTGGGGAAATCTCCGTCAGGCTTTTCCTGTTCGGGAACAACATATACATTTTTAAAGCCGAGCCTTTCAAGGATTCGTGTAACGGGCATAAGTCCGGTTCCGTGAAGAGGTGTGTAAACGATCTTCATGTCAGAAGCGGCTTTTATCACATCCGGTCTTAAAACAAGCTTCTCAAGTGTATCGATATATTTATCGTCGATCTCTTTACCGATCGTATTGTAAAGCCCTTTCTTCTCGGCTTCTTCGAGACTCATGGTTTTAAGAAGCGAAAAATCATTTATTGAATTTACTCTGTTGATGATCTCATCGTCAAGCGGTGCCGTGATCTGCGCGCCGTCCTCCCAATATACTTTGTAGCCGTTGTACTCCGGCGGATTATGGCTGGCAGTAACAACAATTCCGGCAATACAGCCGAGGGTGCGAAGTGCAAAGGAAAGCTCGGGCGTGGGACGAAGCGATTCAAACCTGTAGGTTTTGATGCCGTTAGCATTAAGTGTAAGAGCAGCCTCACGACTGAATTCCACAGACATATGACGTGAGTCGTAAGCGATGGCAACGCCCTTCTCTGCTCCTCCTTTTGCGTTTATGATATCCGCAAGCCCCTGAGACGCTTTTCTGACGGTATATATATTCATGCGGTTTGTTCCCGCACCGATAACGCCGCGAAGTCCTCCCGTGCCGAATTCAAGATTTTTAAAGAATCTGTCTTTGATCTCATTTTCGTCCGCTTTGATTTCGGCGAGCTCTTTATGGGTAGCTTCGTCAAATATATCGCTGCTGAGCCAATAATCGTATTCTTTCATGTAATCGTTCATATCATCACCCATTGCGGCATCCGTTTGGATTTAGCATGATTATGTGCTACGGATACGTTCCGGCTTTCTGCCGACCTGTTTTTTATCATGTTTAGACATTATGAAAAAACATATACATTTTACCACATCGAAAATACAGCTTCAAGTATGTTGATGTCATGTAATTAATCGTTTTCTTGTGTGGTTATTGACGTAATTACATATATGTTGTTATTGCGATTTTACCGTTTTCTTAGTATAATTAGGTTAGGATAAAAGGCGATAAAATGTATATGGCAATTTCTTTTTTCCCGATCATGCAGGAAAAGGAGGATGTGGATATGGATATCGATTTGTCTAAATTTATTAAAGTTACGATTACCGACGATCAAATGAACGCCTTTATCTATATTTCTTCACGGACTGAAGAGAACGGGCAGATTCCCGCCGAACAGATCACGCCCGAAATGCTTCGTGATTTTTTGTCATCTCAGGGAATAAAAGCCGGTATCAATAAAACTGTTCTTCAGTCGATCCTCATCAACAAACAATTCGACCGTAATCTTCTTATAGCGCAGGGTCAATCTCCGGTTAACGGAACTGACGGCAGGTATAATCTTCTCTTTAAAACCGAAATAGACAATCATCCCAAAGTACTTGAAGACGGTTCTGTGGACTATCATAACATCGATATGTATGAACCTGTTTATAAAGGTATGAAAATTGCCGAATATATTCCCGCTTCTCCCGGTCATTTCGGATATAATGTCACCGGCGCCGTACTTAATTGTACAAACGGTCGTGAGCTCTCTCCTCTCAAGGGCAGCGGCTTTACGATGTCCGATGACAAAAAGACTTATTATTCCTCGCTCGACGGCAAGATTGAGTTTAAGAACGATACATTGATCGTTACCAATATTCTTGACATTCCCGGTGATGTCGATCTTACAACCGGTGATGTTGTTTTTAACGGAGATATCATCATTCACGGCAATGTACATATGGGTTCCGTTATCAGATCAAAAAATAACATTACAATTATGGGAAACGTTGAAGGTGCTATGCTCTATGCCGGAGGCGAGATACAACTTAAAGCCGGCATGCAGGGAGGCGGAAAAGGATATGTTGAAGCCGACGGTGATATATGGGGCAAGTTTTTCGAACAGACAAAGATTCGATGTAACGGAAACCTCAATGTTAATTCAATGATGAACTGTGATGTTTTCTGTTGCGGCGATATAACCATTTCCGGTCGTCACGGTATCATTGTCGGCGGGACAACAATGACTCAGGGAAATATTAACGCTACAGTCATCGGTAATATGGCTGAAGTTAAAACGGTTATCGCGGCCGGAGTCAACGAAAAGCTTGTACAAGAGATAAACGCACTTGAGAACGAGATCAGAACCGTTAAAGAGGCTCACAGTAAACATGAGCGTATTCTTGAAATGCTCAAATCAATTAAAAACCCTTCGGAAAAAGATAAAGTTACAAAAATGCTCGAACAGGTAATCCAGTCCATGCAAGAACTTGATCATAAACTCTCGGGTCTTAACATAGAGCTTGAATCAAAGCTCTTCCAAACACAGAATTATTCAAAATCCAAGATCACCGTACAGAAATACCTTTATCCGAACGTTCATGTCACTCTTAACGGTCTTCACTACATTACAAAGGACACATTTACCAATGTTTATCTGACAGAATCCGGCGGACAGGTGGCAGTTATAAACGATATACACAATAAATAAGAGCAGTACCGAAAAAGTACTGCTCTCAATTATTTACCGAGATTTTATTTCTTGTCTTCTTTTACACAGATGTAAATCCTGATATATTCATCCTCATTGATCAAAACCGGAATCGCAATTGCGGGAATATCGGATTGAAGCTTAAGCTTCTTCCCATGCATGCAAAGAGGAGGCGTAATATCGAATATTATGTTCATCGTGGAGAATAGAGTTGCGGTATTTCCGAGGATCATGTTTCCCAGTTCTCCGAGTGCCGAACATGCCATCGGGTCGAGTGATTCAACCGGCATACCCATCATCATGACACTTGCAATGTTCATGGCTTTCTTATCCGACATCTTAAAGAAAACCTGTCCTTTCATCGCACCGGTAACACCAACCTGGATAAGGAAAGTGTCTTCGGGGAAATCAAGATCCGCAAGTGAAGGCTTTCCTACCTTACCACCTGCAAGACCAAGCGTCTCTAGTATTGTAAGAGTCGACTGCAGAAAAGGATTGATGTATTTAATATCCAATGCTTGTGCCATATGTTATTCTCCTTGAAAATATCGAAATCCGCAAATTGATTTCACGTTTTGTAATATAATACCATATCATTTCAAAAATAGCAAGTAAAAAAGGAATAAAATTGTCAAACACAAACCGGCACATATAAATAACAAATTTGCAGATATGGATGATGAAATTATCTCGTCTTTATCCTGTACTCTTCTTATATTGTCTTTTGCCTTTTTCAGTCCCGGATGTTCTTTCATTATAAGATCCTTAAACGCATTTTCACGGGTAAATACTACAATCTTGTCAAATAATCCGCCAAAGAAACCGGCTATGACTTTAGAAAGTTTGAGAACAGTACCGGCGATGAATCTCGGAACGGTACCCGCAACAAACCTGCAAAGAGCACCGAAAATCGAGGGGAGGATATTGATAAGAAGTGGTCTGTATATAACTTCTTCGATATCAAGCCATATTGGCCATTTCTGAAGATATACTCTTCCCTTCTCCTCGCTTTGAGGAATGGTCCCTGCCTCCCGTCTTCCGGAGACTGCTTTTTGGGTTAAGAATCGTCTTATGAAAAATATGTAGATAATAGCGCCGAAAGTAAGCGATATAGCTGCCCCCTTGAGGTTCTCAAGAGAAAAGATCGAGAGATGCTCAAGTACCTCTTCGCCTTCTCCTTCAAGCGAAAAATTGTTAAATCTGCTCATGAACACTCCCAGTCCTTTTATAAAAAGATTCGGAAGCAGACCGAAGAAAACTATAACGCAAGCCGGAATAAGCGCACTCAGATAACTGATAAATCGTATTTTCATATCGTTGTGTCCGTGAGAATCGATGCCTGATTCGGATGAATGGGCTTTTTCTGCCGGTTTTTCCACAAAGATAGCAATAAAAAGCTTGGTCATATAAGCCGCAGTCATTCCTCCGCAAAGCAGGAACAGCCATTCGCTTATCGAAAGGATCACCTTGCCTGAAGAAGTAAGATGTATGTATTCAACGAGTCCTTCGTGAATGAGCGTTTTGCTGATATAACCGCTGAACAGAGGAACACCGCTGATTCCGAGTGCTCCGATGAGGAATATTGTCTTAAGAAACACCTTGTCTCTTCCGAAACCGCGCAGCTTGTTCAGATCCAGACTGTGGGTTTTCATATAAATGATTCCGGCAGAAAGGAAAAGACAGAGCTTAAACATTGAATGATTTACCATATAAAGAAGTGTTCCCGTGGCAGCAAGGGTACATTCTTCACCCAAAAGAAGTGTAAGTGACGCACCGACGATGATAAAGCCTATCTGTGAAACAGACGAACATGCAAGTGTTTTCTTGAGATCGGTGGAAAAAAGTGCAGGAAGCGCACCTGCAAACATCGTAATAAAACCGAAAATATAAAGCACGATGCCGAAGCGTTCGCTTCCGGCCATTATCTCCATCACAAGAATCAAAATTCCAAAAATACCGCACTTTGTGAGTACGCCGGAAAGCAGCGCGCTCGCCGGCGCAGGAGCAACGGGATGAGCCTTCGGAAGCCATACATGTAACGGGAACATTCCGGCTTTGGCGGCAAATCCGAATAAAATAGTTACAGCACAGGCAGCAAGTGTTCCCACTTCACGCGGACTTCCGCTTTCAAGAATTCTGTCGCAATGCTCTTTAAGCTGTGTTATCCTGAGTGTTCCTGTGAGGTTGTAAAGCATAAAGAGTCCCATGAGCATGACGAGGCCACCGATAACGGCAACGGCGAGATATGTGGAACCTGCCCTTACAGCTTCTTCTTTCTTGGTGTGTACAACAAGAATATATGACGTAAATGACATTATCTCGAAGAAAACAAATGTTGTATAAAGGTCGCCCGACATAAAAACGCCGAGTGTTGCAAACATGGTAAGAAAGCTGAATATATAATAACGAGCCTTGCCTTTTGAAGCTCCGAAATATTCGGGAGAAAGCATGGTACTGCAAAGCCACATGATCAAAGTGACCGCTGCATACACAATTCTGAATCCGTCAATACGGAAGGACATACCGAGTCCGACAAGACCGTTTAAGTCTAACTCAACAGGGAGCATGGATACCTCCTAAAAAATCAAAAATCCTTCAATCTGACCCCACAAAAGCCCAAGTATAAATATCATGCACGAAAACAGAACAATGGGTGTTTTCATCCTGATTCCCGGATCGTGCGCGTCCGCTACTCCGTCCGAAACAATGTCGTTTTCGGGGAAATAAGCCTTAACAACAATCGTCATCAGATATATGGCAGTAAGAACCGCCGATACGATTATGGCACCGGCACCGACAAAAGAAGCGATGCTTCCCTCTTCAATCGCGGCTTCGATAATATTGAATTTACTGAGAAATCCCGAAAAAGGCGGAATTCCGATAAGGCATATCGAGCATACCGTAAAGCATAAAAATATGACCTTCATCTTCCTTCCGAGTCCTCCGATCTCGCTTATAAGCGTCTTTCCGGTAACGTGCATTACAGCTCCTATGCAGAAGAAAAGAGCAATCTTTGTAAGCGCATGAACAAGAAAATGTGAAAGAGATCCGTAAAGCCCCATAGGCGTCATAATACATGCTCCGAATACTACATAAGACAGATTGCTTATCGTTGAATAAGCGAGTCTTTTCTTAATGTGCGGCATCCTGACAGCCATATATGAACCGTAAAGGATCGTCAATATGCAAAAGCCCATTGCGGCGTATTGTGCATATGTACCTTTAAGTGCATCGGTTCCGAATGAATAATAGATCAGTCTGATACATGCAAATGCGCCTGCTTTAACGACAGCCACTGCGTGAAGAAGCGCGGTAACCGGTGTTGGTGCAACGGCTGCATAAATCAACCATTTGCCAAAAGGCATGATTGCAGCTTTAACTCCGAATCCGAGGAACATAACAAGGAAAATAATAGGTATAAGGTCGCCGTACAGAGAGACGGCTCCGGAAAGGAATCCTCCCGAGGCAAACGAAACCGTATCGGAAATATTAAGCAGCACGATCATGCCCATAAGCGCAAATCCTGCACCGCCGAGCATGTAAACAAGGTATTTTCTGCCGGCATCAATTGCTTCTTTTGACCTTTCATGCATAACGAGCGGAAATGTAAACAACGTAATGAGCTCATAAAACACATACATCGTAAACAGGTCTCCCGAAAATGCGACTCCAAGAACAGAGCCGAGCGTCATCATAAAAAAGGCAAAGAAAGAATTTTTATTCTTCTCTCCTTCCATGTATTCAAATGCGTAAAGCAGACTGAAAGGCCAGAGCACCGAAACTATGAGACCGAAAAACCTTGTCATGCCGTCGATCCCGAATGAAATTTTAAGTGCAAAGCCGGTGTCGTAGAGAACAAACGTTTCGTTGTAACCACCGATCATAGCACCGATCACCAGAACAAGATTGATGATTGCAACCGAAAAAGTAACCGCATTTCTGAGTTTTTCATTCTTCAGCTTGAGAAACAGTATTATCGCGCCGCTTATTATCGGTAGGAAAACAGCCGAAAGAAGCAAAACCTTGTAAAGCATGTTTACACTCCTTTCTTATGGCAGTATCGAGCCTGCTATACCTTCAAGGAATCCTGTGATGATTCCGGGAAAAATACCCAGTATAAGCGCAAGCGCGGCAAGTATGATAATGGGAACCAGCGATAAAGGTTTTGCTTCATCAGAAAAGGGTTCTTTTGCATCTTCACTATTTCCTTTGAAGAAACCGTCAATCATAACGGGAAGCAGATACCCCGCAGTCAGCAATGCGCTTATAAGCAGAACAACAGGACCTATGTACGAAAATGCACCTGTATCGGATGTAAGGGCACCTTCCGCAAGGAACCACTTGCTGATGAATCCGCTCGCCGGCGGAATACCGATGAGAGCAATCGAAGAAAGAGTGAAGCTGATGATCGAAGCCGGCATTTTTCTGCCGATGCCGTTCAATTCATCGCACTTTACAGCCCCCGTATTATGTATGATCGCTCCGGAAACAAGGAAAAGATCATCCTTAATTATTGAGTGGAAAATTACATGCAAAAGGGCACCCAGTATAGCAACCGGATTCATGAGCGACAAGCCGAAAAGCACATACGAAACCTGGCTTACCGTTGAAAAAGCCAGTCTTTTTTTCAGACCGTTTTCGCAAAAAGCAAGCATCGATCCCATGAATACAGTAATAAGCGCGAGAACCATCCATGTGTACTGAACCCATGTTCCTTTGATAAAATCGGCTCCAACACTGAAATAAACCACTCTGATTATTGCAAGAACACCTGATTTTGTGATGATTCCCGAAAGAAGCGCACTTGCCGGTGCCGGAGCGATGGGATGTGCAACGGGCAACCAGTCATGCATCGGAAAAAGACCTGCCTTACATCCGAAACCGATGATGGCAAGAAACACAAATACAAGCAAAAGATTTTCTTTTCCGTTTACAAGAGAAGGATCAAGAAAACCTCCCGCTGCAAATTCGTGATTCGTACTCATCGAATATATGACGAATATGGCCATAAGAGATAAAAGTGCACCGCCAATCGAATAAAAAAGATATTTAAATCCCGCTTTGATGGCTTCTTTGGTAAGACTGTGAAGAACAAGCGGAAGTGAAAACAGAGTCATCATTTCGTAGAAAAGATAAAGCGAAACAAGGTCCGCAGAATAATACATTCCCGAAAGGATTCCCATAAGGCACATGTAGAAAAGATAAAAACGCTTAGTGTTATCCTCGTGCTTCATGTAATCAAACGAATAAAATCCGACGATCACAAACATAAAAGACATCAGGATCGCAAACATAAGCGAAAGTCCGTCTGCTCTGAATGTCAGAGAAACGGAGTCCGTTATTCTTATAAGTACAAAGCTAAGCTCACGGGTTGTCGAAAAAGCTGCAACCAGAACGTTAAGCAACGCACTCACGCACATAACGACGCCGGTATAAACACATATTTCCTTATGAGTTTGCAATTTTTTTCTGACGATCAGAAAAAGACCTGCACAGACAAGCGGAAAGAAAACCGATAACGGAATTAAAAAACTCATATACGATCACCCCACTTAATTAAATACATTAAGTCCTTTCGTTAATATCGCTGTTAATAGTTTGGGTGCAACACCTATATATAGATTGATCACGGCAAGTATTATCGCACATATGCCATGAACACTCTTTTCGCATCTTGTGGGCGCAGCATCACAGTCCGATTGCGCGCTGACATAAACTCCGTTACGGTGATATGCCGAAGACGACTCCTCGCTTTGGACGGTGATGCTTGTTTCTGTATCACTGTCATCTTTCGCTCCGTCAAATCCGCCGAAACCGTAGAGATTAATGATGCATCTGAAGAAATAGACAACATTGAGGATCGTACTTACGGCGATTGCACCGATTGCGACGTACATTCTCCATCCTTCCGTGAAAGAAGCGTTTGCAAGCAACATTTTCGCGATAAATCCGGCAAACAAAGGAAAACCGACAATCGACAGAGCTGCTGCCGTAAAAGCAGCTGCGGATACCGGATGTTTATGCCCGAGTCCCTTAAGATCTCCTACTTCTATATCTTCTTTTCCGGCAGTAAACGACTCGGCCGTCATAAATAACAATGATTTGGTAAGTCCGTGCGTTATTATATGGAATATGGCAGCAACAACTCCCGCATTGTTGGCTATACCGATTCCCATGAATATGTATCCTATCTGTGAGACAGACGAATAAGCCGTCATTCTTCTTAAATATCCGGATCGGATAGCCGCAACCGATCCCATGATCATCGCTGCAATTCCGGCTATAAATATGAGATCGAACACCCCCGTCGATTCAAAGACATCAAAGCCGATCACTCTGTAGATAAGCTTGATCAGAAGGAAAATATAGCCTTTTGAAACCATACCCGAAAGCATAGCGGATGAAGGCATGACCGAGATTGCATACGCATCGGGAATCCAGAGATGAAAAGGAAAAAGTCCCGACTTTATAGAAAGACCAACAGTCATAAGCGCCGTAATAACTGTAAGTGTCACTTTATAGCTTCCGTCCGCCGCAAGACACGCAACCGATGCGTTAATGTTCTGCATGAGCAGATGACCCGTCACCGAATAAAGAAGCGTTGTGCCGATAAGGAAAAGACCCGAACCCACAAGGCTCACGACCATGTACCTGACGGCAGCCGCAACTGCTCTTCCGGTATTTTTGATCATTATAAGCCCGCATCCCGCTATAGTATTTATCTCTATAAAAACATAACCGGTGAAAATGTCGTTCGTATAAATGAGTGCAAGAAGCGATGCTTCCATCAGACATGTGATGAGATAATAGAGATTCTGTTTTGTATCGTCAATCCCTGTTCTGATTGAAAACCTACCCGAAACGATTGATAACAGTGCTATTACAGAGGTAAAAATCGCCATAACACCTTCAAGCTCACCCGCTCTGATCTCATTGCCCCACGGAGCCGGAAAATGACCCATCATATATACGAAACTCTCCCCGCTCGCATGCAGCCATGCAGTCAGAACAATCGATAATATAAGCGTTATAAACAGAGCTCCCTTTGCGACCCATGCCGCAGCTTTTCGACCGAGCATAAATGTCGATAACGCCGCAAGCATGCAGATCATTATAGAAAAAAATGGAAAATTCATTATAAAATCCATATATGTTTCCTCACGCGATACATGATCATTTATTTCGATCCTGTCTTACCTTTATAAGTATCTCATCAAGATCGAGTGTCTTATATTTCCGATAAAGTCTGATCGTCATTGAAAGCATAAGCGCGGTAACACTGACGGAAACAACGATGCCCGTGAGTACAAGACCGCTCGGAATAGGATTTATGTACGTGGCGGCATTCTCGATTCCGTCGGTGAGTATCGGTGCCAGCCTGCCGCTTATATATCCCTGTGAAGCAAGCAGCAGGTAAATGGCAACATCCATGATATTCAGTCCGATGATCTTTTTTATAAGATTCTTCTGAAAAAGGAGATTTGAGAATCCGATAACAAAAAGTAGAGCGGCTACTATGTCATTGTAATGATTATAAATCTGTTCCGGCATTTCCTTGTCCTTTCATAAAAGCGTTTTTCAGATCTTTCCTCTCCTCATAAGACTGAAAAACGAGTACATAGTGCATGCGACTACCAGACCGACGCAAATATTTAGGATCAATATAAGACCGCTACTGAGAATGTCGCCGGGAGTGCCCAACGGAATACCCGATTCGAGATGATTTGCTCCGGTAAAGAAGGAATAGCTTTTGGCGAGGCAGTATATCATAAGTGAAACAAATGTTATAATACCTGCGCTTTTTTTATTGAGGAATCTTTCCATTTTGTCAAAACCGAAAGCTACCGACGCAAGAATAAATCCGCTCCCGACGATTGCACCTCCGGAAAATCCTCCTCCCGGAGACAAGTGACCGTTCAGTATAACGTACACTCCGAACATCAAAATAAACGGCACGGCAAATTTAGCGATTGTTTTAAGTATTACATCGTTCTTTACAAGCCTCGGTTCAATCTCCTTCTCATCCTTGAGTTCATCATAATATGACTTGGAACTCGATTTCTTTGAATCCGGATTTTGCACGAGAAGAAGCACCATAACGCAGATCGTTGCGGCAAAAAGTACATTTGATTCACCGAATGTATCAAAAGCCCTGTAATCAAGTATCATTCCCGCAACAAAATTAACCGCTCCCGTTTCTTCTATTCCGCTTTCTATATAACGCTCGGCAACAACATTTTCTCCGGGATGTTCGGGTGAAAAAAGACCCGGAAGGTCAAGCATGCACATAATAAGGGAAGCCGCAAGCATTATAACGAGAATTGCTCCGGTTATTCTGAAGAGTATGTAAAGCTTCTTTTTTTCATTAAAGTTTATTTTTTCCATTTATTCCCGCTCCGTCTGTTTTGTTTCTTCTTCTGCCACAGAATCTGTATTTTCATCGGCATCTTTGATCGAGCCGATCTTTTTCAGCGTGGCGTAGAACAAAAGTCCGGTAACACCGGCTCCGACAGCCGCTTCCGTTATTGCAAGATCGGGTGATTCGAGAAGCATCCAGATAACGGCAACAATAAGACTGAAAGATCCGAAAACAATGACAGAAGCCGTAAGGCTTTTTATATAGCTTACAACTACAGCACACACAATGAGTACCGTAAGAAGTATCATCATAAGTATATCCATGGCGAATCTCCTAACTGTTAAGAACAAAAACATTTTACAGCATTTTATAAAAAAGTAAAGACGGGATAAGATAACTCACCGATAATATATTACCGATCGCTATACTTCCATTTCTTTTACTGTGATAAATAATTTGATATGCATTTATTTCATTAATTTATTGAATTTATTTTTCTTATTATATATTATAGTAACGATCTGAATATTTTGTGATTTTTACACATCAAAATATTCAAACCATATTAATGTAATCAAGAAGGTATTTTATGTGCTCATCAGAAACAAAGAATCGCATTGAAGCGCTTCACAGATTAATGACAGAAAAAGGTGTTGATATATATACCTGTACAGTAGGCGATCATCATATGTCGGAATATATATGTGACCACTTCAAAATCCTCGAATACTTCAGCGGTTTTTCCGGATCGCGAGCCACTCTTGTTGTCTCTTTGACGGAAGCGTTTCTTTTTACGGATGGAAGGTATTTTCTTGAGGCTGAAGAAGTTTTGCGGGATACCGGTATAACACTCATGCGTGAAGGAGTAAAGGATGTACCCTCTCTTAAGGAACTTCTTTCCGAAAAACTTCAGGCAGGTAAAACTTTTGCCATTGATTCCAGATTCTTTAATATCAGCACAGTTAAGAGCTTTATTTCGATATGTTCCGATAAAGAGGCTAATTTTATAAGCCGTTTTTCCGAACCCGAAAAGTTGATCGTTAGAAGGACGCCTTATCCGGAATCGGATATTTTTGTTCTTTGCGAAAAATATACCGGAATGAGCGCGATCGATAAGCTTGCGGCAGTACGTGCTTCCATGAAGGAAAACAACTGTGATGTTCATATAATTTGCAATCTTACCGATATTTCATACATTCTTAATCTGAGAGGCTCCGATATACCTTATAATCCTCTTTTTGTTTCTTATCTCATTATCTACATGAATTATGCCGTTTTGTTCGCATGTCAGGGAAGCATTAATATTGAGATCAGGGATTATCTTTCGCGTATCGGTGTAATCGCCAACAATTACAATGATTTTTATCGTTACGCGCAAAGATTGTCCGGAAAAAGAATCCTTCTTGATGAGAATCGGGTTAATTACGCGGTATTTGAGGCTGTCGGAAGTAAAAATGAAATCTTTTCAAAAACAAATCCTTCAACCTTGATGAAAGCCGTAAAAAACAAAACCGAACAAGACAATCTCAGACAAGCGAGCCTTATCGACGGAATAGCATTCATCAGGTTCCTTTATGAATTTGAAAAGCGGATGAAAGCCGGTGATGTGCTCAGTGAAAACGACTGTGCGGTAATGCTTAAGAGCAAGCGTGAAGTATCGGATTATTACATATGTGAAAGCTTCTCTCCCATCATTGCGTCGGGAAGCAATGCTGCCATTGTTCATTATGAGTATAAAGACAGCGGAAAAAGGATCGATCCGAAAGATTCTGTACTTCTTCTGGATACCGGAGGGCATTATCTTTACGGTACAACAGATATAACGCGAACAGTAGTTATCGGTAGTGTTTCAGATGAAATTAAGACTATGTATACAAAAGTCCTGAAAGCCAATATATCGATGGCTGAAGCTGTCTTTAAGAAAGGAACGACCGGCGCCGGACTTGATATCCTGGCGCGAAAAGAACTTTGGAAAGACGGACTCGATTACAGACACGGTACGGGACACGGGATAGGATATTTTCTCAGTGTCCACGAAGGACCTTTTTCTGTAAGCTATAATGCTAAAATTTCTTCCAATTTGATCCCACTTGAACCCGGTATGCATTTATCGGATGAACCCGGATATTACAAAGACGGGAATTACGGTATCAGAATAGAAAACGATCTCCTTGTTGTTCCCTTCAAGGAGACCGTTTACGGTGAATTCTATTGTTTTGAAGTGTTGACGTTAATACCTTTTGACCCGAGAGCAATCAATTATTCAATGCTTAACAATGATGAAAAAGACTATATAAAGCGTTATCACAAGCATATCTTAAACAAATTGTCTCCTTATTTGTCTTCGGAAGAAACAAAATGGTTTGAAGATAGCTTTATTTTGTGCTGTCAATGATCGGTCCGAGCTTACATTCAAGGAATTTGTCGTATTCCACATCAACATTCTGAAGTTCGATACATCCGAGTCCGACCTGAGCAACGAGGCGTGCACATGACATGTCTTTCATTTTGAAGGAACCACAGCCTATATCCGCATAAACCAGCTGCATGTACACGTCCTCGGGAACTCTTATACTGACATTTCCCCCGAACGGATCATAAAGCTTTGAACCGGGTGACATCTCAAATCCAAAAACATCCAAATCGTCACAGTATTGACCGTTAATCTTTAAAATACCGTCTTCTATATATATCTGGTTTCCCGGCTCGAACGAATTTTCAAAAAAGACACAGAACTCGTCTCCTTTTTCAATCGAAACATCGTAATAAGAGGACGAAATATCAATTCCGATAACCTCACCTTCGACAGTTACCTTATGTTTATACTGGAGTTTTGAGGGGATATCTTCGCTGTAAAAAATAAAATATGCAGCAAGCGTTAAGCCTATACCGACAACAGTCAGAACGCATGCGATTATTGTAAGTGTTTTAATTGACTTTTTCATACGTTCTTCCTTTCACAAAAGAATAATCTGATAAATCTGATAGGAAGGATATAACACCCGAACAACCTCGGAAATACATACTTAAGTAAAAGTCTCGTAAGTAGTGCAAAAAATATACCGATACCGCAACCAAAAATACCCGAACCAATCAAAAGCAACGACGGTCCTAACGAAACATGTACTTCGGAAATACCGAGAACAATAAGCGCAAGTCCTCCGATTGCAAGTGCGGCGCTAAACATTACCATCAATCCGAAAACAAGACACATTGCAACAACAAATACGCTAAGTACAGCAAGCATCAGAAGAGAAATGGGGATTCCGAAGGGGATTCCGAGAAATATTGCCTTACAAATACGTCCTGTTTTTTTTCTCTTTACGGTTTTTTCTGTGATTTCGGTCACATCAGGTATGCTGATCTCCGGAGAATCCGAATCCGAAAAAATACCGCTTTCTTCCGTTTCTTTAGATATGCTTATATCAACATCGTGTAAACTCTCATTGCTCGATTCAAGCGAACACTCATTGTTCGCATCGCGCAAATTCTCATTGCTCGATTCAAGCGAACTCTCATTGTTCGCGTCGCGCGAACTCTCATTGTTCGCAGTGTCTGCAATCGGTAAATTCGGGTTTTCTTCTCTGGCCTTATCGGTCCAGTATTCTAATTCCATACCCATTCCCTTCTTTCGAATCAGTACTTTACAGTTGGAATTATTTTATTATATGGTATAAAATAAATCAAGAGAGGCATAAACCGAGAGATCTGTGATTCGTGATAATCACCGGACCAAGAAATACAAATATTTTCTGATCATATAAAATTTTTGTATTCCGGGTATGTTGTGCTCTTAAAGTTTATTGCATCCATAAAAATGAAAGGAATCAAAATAATGAGTCAAAATCCAATCGTAACAATCACCATGCAGGACGGAAACACTGTTAAAGCGGAGCTTTATCCCGAAATCGCTCCCAATACCGTAAACAATTTTATTTCATTGATCAGAAAAGGATTCTATGACGGTACAATTTTCCACAGAACTATCGAAGGCTTTATGATCCAGGGCGGCGATCCCGAAGGAACCGGGATGGGAGGTCCGGGTTATTCCATAAAAGGAGAATTTACCGATAACGGCTTTAAGAACGATCTTAAGCATTCACGCGGTGTTCTTTCCATGGCACGTTCTATGAATCCTAATTCGGCCGGCTCACAATTCTTTATCATGCACGAGGACTCACCTCATCTTGACGGTCAATACGCTTCGTTCGGAAAGGTTATCGAGGGAATCGAAACAGTAGATGCGATAGCGACAACCAGAACCAACTATAATGACAGACCTCTCAAGGATCAGGTTATGGAAAAAGTTACGGTAGAGCTTTTCGGAATTGATTATCCGGAACCCGAGAAAATTTGATCAATAAAAAAGCATCCAGCGCGGATGCTTTTTTATTCAAACCCAAAATTCCCTGTGAAACAAGAAACAAATCAGGTTAATTTGTTAATGATAGCGGACGGATTGATATCACCGTATCTCATGCCGTTCTTTGAATAAACCGAACCCGTCAGGCCCTGATTAACAGCTGCCGCGGATTCTCTCGAAACACTGAGCGCTCGGTTCATCACTCTTCCGAAAAAAGAATCCTTGCCCTTTATGAGGGACGAAACATCGGATAACGAAGCATTATCAAATTTGGCTTCGTCAAACGAAAGCTTATTGCCTTCTCCAATCGTAATTCCGACATCAGAAAGAAGTCCCGAATTTTCTCCCGTGCCTTTGGTCATCCATAAAACATTTCTCAAGACCGATGTATTGTCAACTTCACTGCCGGAATCAATCAATTTATTGTAGTTTTCAACAACAGCCTTTATGGAATTTTTAAGTTCTTCCCTACTTTCGTCAGTAACCGCAACGTTGGAAAGGTCGGCTATTGAAGTAGCCAAAGCTTTTGAATCGGTGTTCGCGGTAACCAGATCAATCTTCTCTTTCTTGCTCGCATCAAGATTATCCCGATTATCCGAAATGGTTTTACTTCTGGTTGCGTTACCGTAATATGAATTCAAGAGTTTTTTATATGTTCCGTTTTTTATAAGATTGTAATCCGAAACATTGGGAAAAACAGCACTTGAACTCGCTTTCGTGCCCTGAGAAGAAAAAATCAGGTTTGAACCTGACCGGTTATATAATCCGCTTATAGAATTTAACGACATAAAAAGGACCTCCTTTCTAACGGATGTTCTTTATCCGTCGATTAACAAAACATGATTACATATAAAACCTTTATTTCAATAACAAAATATAACAAAGAACGGATAAATTACTGAGTCATTGCAAGATTTATCGCAAAAGACATCTGGTAATTATATGCAGCCATAGCCTGTCTGATAACGGGATTGTTTTCGGGTCTTGCTTCTTCCCTGACTTCCTGTTCAAATTCCCTTTCTTCAATCGTGGGCTGTAAAAGCTTGTCGGATCCGGGTTCAACCTCATCGTTTCCGGGGATCTGATAGGGTTCTCTTTGCTCAAGCCGACTAATATCCTCATCAAGTACGTCGATCTGACCGGGTTCTTCGATTATTTCAGTTTCAAGAGAGCTCTCGGCTTCTTCAAAAAGCTCATTTTGTTTAACATCGGATACGGCATTGTCGTAAATTGTCTGTACAGAATCGTCGGCGGCAGGTTCATAAACCTCCTCTCGGATAATTGTGTCAAGATCGTTTGCGACCGCAGTGACAGATTTCTGACCATTGACTCCGTTTGCGAATGTTGAATCAGTACCGTTCACATCATTATCTGCCACTCCGTTAATCCGATTGCTGGCATCTTCGTCTGCTATACGATCCTGTTGTGCATTTTCGGTATTCTCCGAATCTGCCGTTCTGTCGCCCAAATAATCGGAAGCGAGTTGATCGTAATATGCGTCAAAATCCTTTGACAATTCAGCCATCGATTCAAGTGCTGCCATACCCATGCTCGAGATGCTGATATTATATGCCGGTGTATTCTCGGCAACGTATGCCTGCTCTACCTCTCTGACGATGCTGTAATTATCCGAGACTTTTTGCGGAGCCTCTACTTTATTGACGGGGTTGGCATGACTGATGGGATAGTCATGTCTGTCATTGCTGAACAGACCATGTTCTGTAATAAATACATTCATATGCAGAGCCTCCTTTCTTAAAAATTCTCATAATAACGCATTCTTTTATATTTAATTTCCATATAACACAATATTGTGTCAAAAATGTGTCAAATAGTTCTTGTGTTCAAACTTTTTTTGTTGTAAAATGTCTTTACAGAATTTTCATATGATCATAGACAATATTCAGAAATTTAATACATATAACCATCAATAATTCATAATATATTTATTTGCTATATAATTAACCTTAGTTTATTTCGGGAGGATCAAATATGTCGGATACAGTCATAAAAAAATATACACCCATCCTTCCGTATGACAATACCGGATTTGATAATTTTATAATCTATACTCCCACCGGATATACAAGAGATCTTTCAATTTCCGAGGATGATGACCCGCTTAAGCTTCATAATCCCAACATGATAAAATATTACAGGTGCGAATCCAAAGAGCCTGTAAAGATCGGTGGCGACTGACAAATCTCATTACGCTGTTATATCTAAATCTCTTCATAAACTTGAAAAATCAGAAATTTAAGGTAAGAAGATTCGTCCATGCCGAGTACGATCGGATGATCGGGCGACTGCGTTCTTTGTTCGACAAGCCTCAGCCTCTTGTGCGTATCCTTCGCAGCCTTATAAACCGTGTCAAGAAAAAGCGTACTGTCCATAAAGTGTGAACATGTACATGTGCAGAGATATCCCTTATCCCTCAGAAGCTTCATTCCCCTTAGGTTTATCTCTTTATATCCCTTAACGGCGTTTTTTACAGAATCTTTTGATTTCGTAAATGCGGGAGGATCGAGGATAACAACATCATATTTTTCTCCCGCTTCGATCAATCTCGGAAGTTCTTCGAACACATCCGTACAGAGGAAGGAAACTCTGTTTTCAAATCCGTTAAGAACAGCATTCCTTTTTGCGGTATCAATTGCAAACTGAGAAATATCAAGACCGAGAACACTTTCTGCGCCGCAAAAGGCTGCATTAAGCGCAAAAGAACCTGTGTGCGTAAAACAGTCAAGAACTTTTGCTCCTTTACAAAGTCTGCCCGCGGCCTGTCTGTTATATTTCTGGTCAAGAAAAAAACCTGTCTTCTGACCGTCCATAACATCAACAATATATTTAACGCCGTTCTCTGTTATCTTAATTTCGTTATCAAATTCCGCTCCGATGAATCCCTTAAAAGGTTTCATTCCTTCATGACGGCGAAGATTTGATTCACTTCTTTCAAAAACGCCTCTGATGTGAATGCCGTCTTCTGCAAGTACTTCCTTTGCTGCGCTTATGATCCTGTTCTTTAACAGATCTATTCCGAGTGCAAGTGATTCGACAACAAGTATGTCTTCAAACTTATCGATGACAATGCCGGGTAAATAATCGGCTTCTGCAAAAATAAGCCTGCAGGAGCTTATATCTGCGACTCTTTTTCTGTGATTCCACGCATCGGTAACACGCTCCTTAATAAGGGAGTCAATATCATCTATACGGGTCCTGCGTGTAAGCATTCTGATGATGATCTTTGACGCCCTGTTAATAAAGCCCATGCCCATGAAATAACCGTCATGATCAACTACTTCTATTATGTCACCGTCTTTAATATCGCCTCTGAGTTCGTCAATTTCATTGTCATACAGCCACAGACCTCCTTTTTTAAGGTATCTGCCCTCTCCTTTTTTTATAACAGCCTGTTTTTCCATATAAATTCCTTTTATTAGTCTTCCTTTTATTTGTTATTGTTTTTCTTAAACACGATAAATTTAGAAATAATATAATTAAGAACAATAATGATCGCCGAAATGATAAATTTTATGATCCAAAAATCATTTTTAAGCCTTGTAACAAAAACATATGTGGCAAAAAGTTCTATAAAAAGAGTAAACAATCTTCCGAAAACAAACATAATAAATCTTTTTAGCGGAGAAATATTGTTTCCTTTTTCTTTCGCCGAAGTCCCAAACACAAAAAAGTGAGCCGCAAGAAAAGCAAATATAATGGCGGTGATCCAGGCGACCGCATTTGTGATATTTTCATTAATACCGCAAACATTGTAAAGAAAGTATGATGTTGTAAAATTCACCAGTGTCGTCAGCACACCCGAGACAGCATACAAAAATGTTTCCTTCATCGTCGGTGATAATTTATTTATCAATTTCATCAGGATTTTCTCCTTGTGGAATTCATTTTGTTATTTTATAATTAGATTAATAATTTATCCGGAGGCAGTCATGGCAATTACAATTAAAAATCTCATGGAAGATATCGTTGCTCATAAGCTTGATAAAATGATTGATAAGCTTGGCGTTTGCACATGCGAGATCTGCAAAACGGACATCCTCTGCTATACTCTTAACAGACTTCATCCCAAATATGTTGCTACAAATAACGGGGAACTCCTTTCGAAAATCGATTCACTCAGCAACACATTCGATATAGCAATCATCACAGAGATCACCAATGCCGCAATGATAGTAAAGAACCATCCCAGACATAACTGATCTTGATCATTCCTGAAAAAACCGGTTGGCAAGCCAACCGGTTTTAGTCATGTTTTTTACCCCAAAGATGGTTTTTTCTGAGTCTTTGATATTCATTGTAGGCTTTCTGTAAAATCTCACGCTCATTCACAAATTTAAGCAAATGAACAGCCTCGTGAAATTTGTAATATCCGGAGTCGAAAAAATATTCTTCTTTCTGGGGTTTGCTGTAATAGCTGTCAGCTATCATAAGATACCAGTGAACTTCTTTTGAAACAACGGTATCGGATGCGTTAAACGTATAACGACTAGTATCAATAAACGATACAATCTGCGCATCCGCTCCGGTTTCTTCTTTTACTTCTCTGAGAGCCGTCTGTTCATGCTCTTCACCCGGTTCTACTGTTCCTTTAGGAAGTACCCATCCGTCATATTTGTTCTTAAAATTCTTATATAACAGAAGTATCCTTCCTCGAAATATGACTACACCACCACAGCTCGTTGCATCAACCATTGCCGTGTTCCTCCGTAATCGGTGTAACAAAACTGTTTTGTAGTATATCAAACAAAAGATGAGTTTGCAAGTGTCCGACGTTCTCTTGTATATAGGTTCGTTAAAAGTAACATTTTATAATACACCTCTTCTGAAATGTCCCGAAGTGTACTTTTTCCGGGGAAGTCTCCCTGAAAGAATCTGCAAAATCTCATCCGTCGATTCGGTCATAAACTCGTATCGTCTGCCTACATGTTTTATCTCTTCAAGTTCGTCGGCATATCCGGTAATATTCATAATATCGCTGTTATATATGATGTTTGTGCATGTATCGCATTGTCTTTCGACAGGGAACGAGTGACCCTTCTCATCGGTTATCGAAAGCATTTTCCCTTTATTGGCCGTATCAAAACGCGTACACTTTTTCCCTGAATTCTTATATACACAATGAGCTGAAAGCATTAGCGGAACTCGCGAATAAACGATCAATTCGGCATTTTGCGTCGGATTGAACAATTTCAGATCATTCATGTTAAGTTCGGTCGAATATGTAAAATCATGTCCATAAATATCACTGCTTAATTTGTTAAATATCTGCATCGTATGGTCGAGAATTATACGTGACTTGCTTGAAGTAACCTTTGGCAAAGCTTCTTCCGATGTGTCGTTATCACAAAACAGCATCAGTTCCTCTTTATTTCTCACAAGAAATCCGCATATAGGTGACAGACAATTGATCATACCGCTTGCCTTCAGCGCCTTAAAAGTTTCACTTCTGCATATGTACGGCAATGCTATAAACAATTCTCTTCCTTCACAGGCAAGCTTTTTGCCCCATTCTTTGAAAAAGCCGAGTTCTTCTATAATATTGCGTATATCGTTGAAAGGAAGGTAAATCCTTTTAACGGTAGTCCCGGTCGCAACAGCTGTAAACTGTTCTTTGTTACCGACAAGAACACTCGTATAATGTTTTGTATTATCATCGGGCGTGCCGCAGTATTTAATTATCATTTCCGAGGGACAGATTCTTTTTTCTTTGTCAATTATCGCATCATACAGAAGAGAATAAACGTCCCGACGCATGTTGTTAATATCGCTTACACGTATAAAAAGACCTTTTTCTGTCGATACTTCGGGATTATTTGATACAAAAGGACTGTCTCCCGATTTTTTGAGATGCTTTGCAATATTTAAGGCGTCTGCTTCGGCACTTTGAGCCGGCTCGGGAATCTGCCCGTTCACCGAAACACCGGTTTCACCGCATGAAGCCGTGAGTATCATGGGTGACCCCG
>JAEEIH010000071.1 GCA_016281275.1 Lachnospiraceae bacterium
ACTTTATATCCGCTCTTCCCGAGGGTTACAACACAGTTATCGGAGAAGGCGGCGCGAGTCTTTCCGGAGGTGAGAAGCAGCGTATCTCGATCGCTCGTGCGATCATGAAAGACGCTCCCATCATAATCCTTGACGAAGCGACCGCAAATGTCGATCCCGAGAACGAAGCAGAGCTTACAGAAGCCATAGAAGCCCTTACCAAAGAAAAAACGATCATCATGATCGCGCACCGCTTAAAGACAGTCGAGAAAGCCGACAGGATCTACGTCATCGAGAACGGCCGCATCGCACAGCAGGGTACGCACAGCGAGCTTATGAACGTCGAAGGTATCTATAAATCATTCGTTGCGGGAAGGCAGGAAGCTGCTTCCTGGAAGATCGTGCAAGGGTAATTGTATATGGACCCTTGGGGACGGGGGTTATGGGTCATCGTTTTCGACAGTCTTCATTGTATGAACTTTGTAAAACGATGACCCATAACCCCCGTCCCCAAGGTCCTTGCCTCTCTTTCAATTGACTCCCAATTTCATCAGTTCTTCAAACTGTGCTCCTGTGAGTCTATTCTCACGAACAAGTACGTCAGCAATCTGCCGGATTATGTCCTTTGCATTCTCAACGATCCTGATTGTATTATCCATCTCCGTTTTCAGAATCTCATTCACCTTTGCTATATATTCGGCAGCCATTGACGACTTAAGCACATCGTCCTTACTGAGCACGATCAGCTGATCGTCGTCCATTCCGTAACTGCATATGATCCTCCAAGCCCACTCAGTAGCATGCAAGAGATCACTTGAAGCACCGGTATTGAGGGATTTATCCTTCCCAAAGAACACCTGTTCTGCGGCTCTTCCGGCAAGTGATGAGCGGATTTTGGCCAACAGCTCTTCTTTGGTATAACCCATAACCTCTTCCTGATTGGAATGTTGCATGTATCCGCCGAAATTCCCACGTGACTCTATCGTTATATAAGACGGTTTGTCTCCGCTGATGTATGATAGGTACGCATGACCTGTTTCATGAATTGCAACTTTTTTGTAATACTCGGGTTTATATTCCTTCTTATCACCGAATTCATATTCCTCGAGCGCACTAAGAAGATCATTGTCCTCGACATTTCTCGATTCCTTGATCGCATTTCTATGTGCAAGATTTATTACATTCTGAAGTATAGCAAGACTCTTCCCGGTTGTTCGTTCCGCAATAGATTCGACAGCCCGCTCAGAAACAGTATTAATTTCCTTTTTGGCAAGCATATTCATGATAAAGGTCTTTCGCTCGCTTTCCTTGGGAAGATCAACACAAATCTTATTGTCAAAGCGCCTTATCAATGCGGCATCAAGCGACGATATTCCATCCGATTCCGCTCCAACACCGTAATTGGTGGCTGCGAGTACAAATATCGGCTTTGTAACATCATTCGACGAAAACCCATCCATTTCCGTCAGCAATGCATTTAACATACTTTCGGTCGCAGATCTGTTGTCTCCTCCGGTCCTCTTCTTCCCGATTGCATCGATCTCATCGATGAATATGATAGCGGGCGCATATTTCTTTGCTTTGGCAAATATCCTGCGTATATTCGCCTCACTTTCACCAACATATTTATTCATGAATTCGGATGCACTCGTCTGTAAAAATGTGACATCAGACTCACCTGCCATCGCTTTGGCAAGCATGGTTTTTCCGGTTCCGGGAGGTCCGTACAAAAGTACTCCCTTGGGCGGTCTTCCTCCGTTCATCAGGAACTGCTTCGGATTCTGCAGATATTTTACAAAATACTTCAATTCTTCCTTTGCCCTTTCTGCTCCGATAACGTCACTAAACCTTACCCCGGGTCTTTCCGCATCCGAAAGAATGGATCCTCTGCTCTCGATATCGACAGCCATTCTCTTCTTCAGATCATAAAAGAGAATCTTCATTACTCCTTCGCTGCCGGTTAGTTCCTGTTTTGTATTAAAGTCAATGACCCATCCTCTTTGAGAAAAAGCCTGGCTCTCTTTTTCCATATACAGTTCTTCCATTATCTGGCCAAACTGTCTTTTAAAGCTCGATAAGTATTTTGAGCTTACAACGGTTGTTCCGGTTGCACCTTCCTGAAGAAATGTCCGTCTGTCCACATCCGAAAATTCTCTGTCGAGTTCCAGCATGAATATGGGAAGTCCCGACTGTTTCTCTAACAGACTGTGAAAAAATCGAACACCGTCGGTGTTGTAATCGGAGATACTGAGTATGGTTTCATCGTCGGAGCCGGTTCCGAAAAACGGATCGATAAACACAGCAGAGATATTGTTTTTGATCAGGTCATCAGCTTCTTCTATGGTTGACGCACGATGTACCTTGTATTGACTTCCCTCGACAGAATCAAAAAGTTCCTTGTTATCGGAGAAAGCAAGTATCTCAGTCGCATCACTGTTCTTAAACAATCTCTTAAGCTCCGAAGTTATTCCCTTCCATTCAACATCGATTTTGATCTTTTTTATCTCTTTTCCGTCAATTCTTTTATTCTCAAGCTGACGTAATAATTCAAAGACCTCATCCTTGAAAAATTTACCGCTCTGACCGACCGCTACTCTTGCATCGATCTCTCCTCCTCTGTTATAAATAAACAACAACGGAAGCTCCTTTGCATAAGTGATACTGATCCCGTACTCTTTTTTTATTCCCTCAACGATCCTGTCAAAATTCTCACGTACCATTTCGGCAAGATGGCGAACAGAAAGGTGGTTAAACATCACAGTATTTCCCGATGCGATCCTCGAACAAATCTCCGGAGGAAGCATCGGCTGATCATAGACATCCTTCTCTTTTTGAATCGCATCGATCAGTACTTTTTCGGGCAGAGTTGTCAGATTAATGCTTCTGTCGGCATACAATTCTTTACCGACATTGGAAGTGAAAATGATCGTTGCATCTCTGAAGCTCGTTTCTTTTTCAAGACAAACATTTTGAAGTTTTCCGCTTCCGAGGATTTGGAGGAACTGCCTTATCACATTGATATGTGCTTTTTCTATTTCATCAAAAACAAGCAGGCATTCCGGATTCTGTCTGACAAATTTAACGAGAGATCCCTCTTTTGCATTACTGTACTTCTTTGATGTTCCGATCAGGTCTTCATGCGAATTCGGAGCCGCATATTCACTCATATTGTAGATTTTATACGGAATCCCGAGTGCCTCAGCCGCCGTTTCCGCCATAAGAGTTTTTCCGACACCGGGAGGTCCGAAGAAGAAGAAATATGTCTTGGGATGGTTTCCTTTCTCCGTCTGTTTCAACAATTCCCCTTGATTGTAACCGCGGATAAATTTATCGACCGCCTGATCCTGACCCTTTATCACATCAAGCAACGATGCGCTCAAATCGCGATATTTTTTTGCCAGCAAGCCGATATCGCGGATTTCAACCGCTTTCTCCTCAGCTTTACTGTCTTCTTTTTCTTCTGTTTTCGGAATTTCCCGGTTCTCATACTTCCGGTCGTTTTTTTCATCCGGCACGTTTTCATTTTTTTCTTTTGCTGCGATACCGGGCTGAGGTTGTACTTCATCTTTTCCGTCGACAGTTTTCTTGCCGTCAGCCTCAGATTCCTTTTTCTCTTTTTCTTTTTCGAGTTGGGAAGCGTACTTCTCCTTCAGATCGGAACAAAGTGTAAATATGTCCTGAAGCTCCATTCCCTCACCGAATACTGACAAAACAGGCACGAATGCACATTCTACAGCCTTTTGTAAAATGTCTTCCGATCCGGTCTTCTTGTCTTCGCTCTCCAAAAAGGCACTGAAACTGTCCCTTTTTTCTTGTACCTCACATTTGGGGATGTAGGGAATAATAAGCAATAAGCCGGATTTGATAAGATTCAAATCCAGCTTATTCTCAGAAAACCATTTATGTGCCGCTTCCAAATCATCCATGTATTCTTCAGAGATAAAGCTTTGAACAAGTTTTTCATCCATTGACAATAATTTGGCATATCCATAAATCACTGTCTCGGGAATACATTCGGAAATTGTCTTTACGAACTGCATTGCAGCTCCATATACATGATTATCTTTTGCTTTCATAATTATGCCCACATAGCTTTCATAAAAGTAGGATACGCATCTTCAACAATCCTGAGCATGCGAATCATAAGCTCAAAGCATTCCGCTCCGCATGTATCAAGCTGAATAAGAGCATCATCTCTTGCGCTTATAAGACCGTCAGAAGGATCAAGAACGAATTTAACATGCGAATATTTAAAATTACATTCATTCAGGACTTTATACATTTTGTCGAATTTGTCCTCTGTAACCTTAATGAAATTCATTCCTTCAAGGTGAACATGAGTATCGGTCTCATCAAAACTGAAGTAAATATCAAGAGTTCCTCCGTTAAAACTCCAACCAATCCTGAAAATATTGTCTTCCATAACGTTAACTTTGATGTCTCTCGATTCAAAAAAACCCGCTACCAGCTTAGCTGCCATTCCTGCCATGTCAAAAACCTCCTGAAGATTTTTTTGTACAAGAAGTTATCTGATCCCGATACCTCTCATAAGTTTTATTTTATCATCTTACTTTGCATAAAGCAATTTGATATTTTACATTTTTGTTTTACTTTTTACCTCTCTATCAATTCCGAAAGGAAGTACATTAAAGCACATTCGCTGTCCTGCCATATACGCAGGCTTCGTTTTACAGCGCACACAAGGAAGCCTTCGGTCTCTTCGCGTCTGCGAACACGGACTATCATTACCGATTCAAATCCGTGTTCCACAAGCGATTCGTAAAAAAGCGGTGAATTCTTTTTGACGGGTTCAAGCGTATTCTCACTGAAAATATCACCGTTTACCACATTGTCTATATCTTCCGCACACAAGCAGAGTGCCCTGTCATTTGTTCCGCGCATCAGTCCGTCTCTGTCAGCAAAGAACAGTTCCTTAATCTGGAGCATGTCCTTTATAAGCGGGAAGGCCGCTGCAAGCTTGCCTTCCGTATCAACAGCCTTTTCCGTGAGATTCCGCATTTCATGCATGACAGAAAAAAGACCGTCTTTTGTGAGCTTACGAACCTCGATATCCTTATGTCTGATCTCATCGTAGATGGTGAAGCAATTACGACCCTTATTCTTACCGAGGTAGAGCATCTTGTCAATGATTCCGAAAAGCTCTGTGAAATTGTCTGCATCGGCAGGGAAACTTGCACATCCTGATGTTCCGGTAATAAAAGCTTCTCCTCCTTCAAACCTCTCGGTAATCCGAAGAGCTCCCGAATTACCGTAAAGGTTTTCGAAGAATTCCTTTTTATCACCATAAGAGATGTTCTTAACGTCTATGAGCAAAAGCTCATCTCCTCCGAACCTTCCGGCAAGACCGAAACCGTCTGTAAACTCGGCAAGTCCCTTCGAAACGCTCATAAGGACTTTGTCTCCCGCACTGTGACCGTAGCTGTCGTTAATATATTTGAAATTATCTAGATCGACAATCGAGTAGGTAAAGGGAGTCCCCTCCGAGATAAGCGACTGTACAAATCTGATCGCCCATGCACGCGAAAGAATACCTGTAAGCGGATCGAGTATCTCATCAAGACCGGTTTCATCGATTATCCTATCAAAGAAAGGAAACTTGCGAAGCTTTTCAAGCGTGTACATCACCTGATTCCCGTCAAGTCTGTTCGAACGTCGAATCACATCCGTAATGTCGACAAAGCTGCCTGAAAGACCTATCACACGATTACCGTCCATAATAGGTCTTTTTGAAGCTATGATATCTCTTTCTTCTCCTCTTATCACGCACTTTCCCTGAACCTTATATGTACTGTGTCCCGCAAGTACATTAAGCTCATCGTTTCTATATGGCTCAGGATCACTGTGCCAGCCCATTTCTTCATCTGTCTTCCCAAGAAGCACTTTGTCCGAATCAAAACCGTAAAAATCAAGGAAAGCCTGATTGACCCCGACAAAGCGTCTGTCCTTATCTTTCCAAAAAACACAGTCTTGTGCGGTATCAATGATGGTTTTAAACAATTCTTCAGTCATCTTCATTACTCCGGTCTCCAAAACGCACCGATCACACATTTATGTATTATAGAATACATTCATGTATAATCATCGTGTTATACTTACGTTTTTGTGATTCTTTTACAATTGTATCGCACTTTGTATAGTATTTCAATAGTAAATTGTTGATATACCGAAAAAGAGTGAAATTTACCTGCAATCAGATAAATTTCACTCTTTATACCCTGCAATATGATTTATTTTTTCATGTCGTTAATGTATTTTCTCTGCTCATCAAACAAAAATTGAACGTAATTCTTGCTTTTTTCATAATAGCGCAGACCATACTGGAATTTACCTCTCTTGGTATTTTCCTCAATAATTCGGACAATTGTGCCCTTTGCCGTAACTTCACTGTTTTTGTATTCAAGTTTAAGTGAAATGACATCTCCCATTCCAAGCTCAACATCTGCCGAAATAGATGCTCCTCCTTCACTCAGATCGTTGATAAACGCAAATGTGCTAAACTCGGGTGCCTTTCTTTTTTCTTCTTCATCATCGGGGGCATTCTTCCCCACAAAGGTCATGCCTTTCTTTTCGGATGCCTGCTCCGTGGAAAATCTTTCATATAAAGGTACAATTGCGTCGTTTTTCTCTTCGTCATTGTCAAGTGCTTCAAGATCAACCTTGTACTGATATGTAATTTTCGTGCGGATGCTGACGGTCAGTCTGTAAGTGTTTCTTCTGTTTGTAAGAACCGCTCTCTGCGTCGGAGTGAATGAATGATATATTGTGCCCTCTTTATCCTTATAGAGCATCGCCTTAACATTATTCCATCTCCACGTCTGTGCGCCATGCTTGAACACCATATCGACAACATCGGTGAACCTGAACTGGAAAAGACCTTTTTTACTTGATATCGGATTAATAAAAAGTTTATCATCTTCAATCTTCGCCACAAAACTCGTGATCTTGTAGGTGGCGCCGTTACGTTTGATCAAAATGTCTATAGACGAGCCTTCGTCAAGACCATCCGCTGATAACAGCATTTAACCACCTCCTTGGAATCAATCGTTTTATTTCATTATCTTTTTGAATTCAGCAATATTTTCCGCGATATCACCGTTAAATATGCTGCTTCCCGATACTATGACATTCGCTCCGCTGTCAAGTATCATTCTGAGGTTTTTGAGTGTAACTCCGCCATCCACCTCAATATCGGTCTTTAATCCGCGCCTGTCAATCATGTTCTTAAGCTTCTCGATCTTTGCAAGCGACGACGGCATAAAAGCCTGACCCCCGAACCCGGGATGAACCGACATGATCAGTACCATATCGACGATATCGAGCACACATTCTATGTCCTCAAGAGGCGTTTCGGGGCAAAGCGTGATCCCTGATTTAAGTCCGAGTGATTTAATCGCATTTATCGTCGCAACAGGGTCTTTGCATGCCTCGATATGAACCGTTATACTGTCTGCACCCGCCTTGGCAAAGTTCGTAAGATACCTGTCGGGATCAGTGATCATCAGATGACAATCAAAGAAAATGTCCGTATTTCTTCTTATCGACTCTATGATCGGAAGACCGATTGAAATACTCGGAACAAATAATCCGTCCATAACGTCAATGTGCAGGTAATGAGCTCCCGCTTCGCTAGCTGCCCTTATCTGCTCCCCGAGGATATTAAAATCCGCAGCGAGGATCGATGGTGCAATCTTATTCATTATATGATTACCTGGCCTTTCCGGTGTAATTGGTTTTTCGGGACAATTCTTCGTACATGCGTACATAATTCTCATATCTGATCATGCTTATGTTTCCGTTTTCGGCCGCGTCCCTCACGGCACATTGGGGTTCATTTATATGCATACAGGTCAGGAATCTGCAGCTTCCTTCATATTCTTCAAATTCGGTAAAATACTCTTTAAGTTCTCTTGCCGGCATATCGTCAACATATAGTGATGTGAAGCCGGGTGTATCACAGATAAACGTGTCCTCGTCGATTCTGATGAGTTCCGTGTGACGCGTGGTCTGTTTTCCTCTCATAACCTTGCGACTGAGTTCACCTGTCTCCATACACGCTCCGGGAGCAAGCAAATTTGTGAGCGATGACTTTCCGACTCCCGAGGGTCCGGCAAGGATCGTTGTCTTGCCCTTCAGGAGCTTCTTTACCTCATCAATCCCATCATCTTCGAGTACACTGGTAAAAAGCACCTTGTGTCCGCATTTTCTGTATATTTCACCGAGGCTGCGAAGCTCAGAGTCTGAAACAATGTCCGATTTATTGAAGCAAATAACGGTATCTATATTCTGTCTTTTCATCATAACGAGGAATCTGTCGAGAATCCCGAAATTGGGGCTCGGGCTTGCAGCCGCAAACATTACAAGAGCTCCGTCCACATTCGCTGCCGCGGGTCTGATCAATTCGTTTTTACGCTCAAGAAGTTTTTCAATGCTACCTTCTCCGTTCGCTTCATCGATCACTTCAATCTCGACATCATCACCGACAAGCGGTTTCTTCCCCTCGCTTCGAAAGATTCCTCTCGCCTTACAGGTAAATACCCTGTCCGATGCGGAAACATAATAGAATCCTCCGATGCCTTTGATGATTTTTCCTCTCATAAGTCCCATTTTGTCAACCTACAGGCTCGGCGTCGCCGCCATCGGATTCGGTATCAGGTTCAGGTTCGGGCACAGGCGCGGGCATGCTTCCGAGGCTGACAGTAATGTTAATGACGGTATTCTTTCCGACCACCTCACCCGCCGAAATCGACTGTGCACAGATCTTGCCTTTGCCGTACGCGTCAGAATAGTCTTCGGAATCATTTCCCAGAATAAGGAAGCTGTCTTCGAGAGCTTTCTTTGCTTCTTTTCTGCTCATGCCGAGAAGGCTGGGAACAGAAACAGTCGTGATTTCGGGTCCGAGGCTCACATAAACCATTATCTCGGTATCCTTTGAAACAAATGAACCTGCCTCCGGCTCGGTACGCACTACATCACCCTCGGGTATTGTATCACTGTATTCTTCAAGAACCGTAGCGTTAAGCTTATAGCCCTTCAACAGCTTAATTGCCGCATTCTTCCCTTTGCCGGTCACGTCCTCAAGCATGAATTCTTCACCGCCGCTGCTGACTTTGAACCTTACTTCGCTGTTCTTTCTCACCGAGGCACCCGGGGCAAATTCCTGCTCAAATACCTTTCCTTTATCGACATCATCGCTGTACTCTTCAGAATAAACAACCTTAAAATCGGGCGAGACAAGCTTAAGCGTATTGATCGCTTCCTCGAGCGTAAGACCGTTGATCTGAACCATGGTCACAAGGTTTTCGGGCGCATCATCGGGAACCGGAGTGGGCGTGGGCGTAGGATCGGGTTTGCTCATGATGTACGGATTTGTGGGTGTGGGTGCATCACTGTCGTCTTCTTCCTTTTCAACTAGCGTCCCGGGATTATCCTCACCAATCCCGAACCATGATGAATTTTTAACAAGATAGAATATAAGCAATATAAGACCGAGCGCAGCTATAATGCTCACGATAGTAACTATTCTCTCAACAAGAGGATTTCCTATCTGATCAAGCTCGTCATTTCTGCCGGAGTGCTCTCTCGCGGGATAATCGCGGACAACGGGCTGCGGATTCTTTCTATTGTAGTGAACAGTAGGCGACTGAGCCGAACTGTTATTGAGTTCCCTGATCTCATCGGGCGTGATACCGCGTGTGTCGGACGACATCACATTGGCATTCTGCGAGATCATCACATAATCACCGTCAGGATCGGTCATCGAACGACGAAGGTCCGCTATAAGCTCGGCGACATTTTGATATCTGCGCTCGGGCTTCTTCTGCATACACTTCTGAACGATCATGTCAACACTGTGCGGAACACCGGGATTAAGAACCGTCACCGGTGTAGCTTCACTTTGGAGATGAAGAAGCACGACAGAGACATTGTTATCACCGGAAAAAGGAACCTGTCCGGTGAGCATCTCATACAATGTAACGCCGAGCGAATAAATATCGCTCCGCTCATCACTATAGCCGCCTCTGGCCTGCTCGGGAGAAAGGTAATGAACGGAACCCTCCCCGTCCTGAGTGAGCGTGTATGAGGAAGCTGCCTTGGCTATACCAAAATCGGCAACCTTTACCTTGCCGTCTCTGGAAATGATTATGTTCTGCGGCTTTATATCTCTGTGGATGATATGATGATTATGCGCCGCTTCCATGCCCTGACAGATCTGGATCGCAATTCCCACGGCATCCTTGACTTCAAGACGCTGCTTACGCTCTATGAACCTCTTAAGGGTGATTCCCTCAACCAGTTCCATGACTATATAATGAAGTCCGTCGTCATCACCGACATCATAAACACTGACAATATTGGGGTGCGAAAGACCTGCGACCGATTGTGCTTCCGCTCTGAACTTTTTAATAAAGTTTGTATCCGAAGAAAATTCAGACTTAAGCACCTTTATCGCAACATAACGATTTAGCCTGTGACATTTGGCCTTATAAACGTTGGCCATACCACCGGATCCGACCTTGTCTATGATCTCATATCTGTCATTGATAAACATTCCGGGTTTAATACTATCCATAGATTTCTAACCTCTCTGTGTTTCGGAAGCGACTGCCGGTCCGCTCCCAATCCTCCGCAAAATTATCGCGCGAAGCAATAAAATGATCAAACGCAAAAAAGTATGACCGAGATATTGTCCTTACCGCCGTTTTCATTTGCTTTGGCGATAAGCTTTTCGGCCAGATTATGCAAATCTTCCCTATTTGAATTAACTGTCTCACAAATTTCCGAATCAGAAAGCATGTTGGAGAGACCGTCCGAGCACATGAGAATGAGATCATCCTCATCAAGGACAACTTCAAACATATCCGGATTAACAACTACCGACGCGCTTATTGCACGGGTAACAACATTCTTTTTCGGATGAAATCGAGCTTCATCCTTTGTTATGTCTCCGTTTTTCACCATTTCGGCAACGAGCGAATGATCTTGTGTTATCTGCGTGATGCCTGATTTTTTAATTCGGTACAGCCTGCTGTCGCCCACATTGGCAACAATCATCACGTTTCCTTCGCGAACGGTGGCAAGCACAAATGTCGTGCCCATACCCATAAGATCGGGAGACTTTGCAGCAGCAACTATCATTTGTTCGTTGGTGCTTCTGATTCCGTCTTCAATGCAATTGAGAATGCTGATCGGCCGCTCTTCCAAATTGCTGATATATTCAATAAAATGTTCAACACAAAAACGTGATGCGAAGTCGCCGGCGTTATGCCCTCCCATTCCATCCGCAACTATGTACAGATTGGGAAGAATGCCGACTGTCGTATCACTTGAGAAGATATAATCCTGATTGATCTGTCTGGATATTCCGATGTCAGTCATGCCGATCGACTGCATCAATACTTCACCTCGTTTCGTGTTCCCGAACACTATTTGTACTAAGGTATCGACGTCTCAACTGACCGCAGGCAGCGTCAATATCTGCGCCCATACCTCTTCTAATAGTAGCATTTATTCGATTTTTTTCAAGCATTAATTTGAATGTGCTTACATTGTTATCACTGCTGCGTTCCCATTTTCTCTCCTTTATGGGGTTAACGGGGATAAGATTTACGTGTGTGTTTTTACCTGTGAGCAGCTTCGAAAGCTCTTGTGCGCACTCCGGAGTATCGTTGACTCCTTTGATGAGCGAGTACTCGAAAGTCACTCTTCTTCCGGTCTGTTCGAAGTAGTAATCGGCCGCATCCATGATCTCGCTGATCGAATACTTCTTTGCAACGGGCATGAATGTCCTTCTGAGCTCATCTGTCGGCGAATGAAGCGAAACAGCGAGCGTAAGTGCGAACTTCATGTCGGCAAGCTCACGCATCTTCTCCGTAAGACCGCATGTCGAAACGGTAATGTTCCTGCCGCTCAGATTCATTCCCTTCGGGTGCGAAATGAGCTTCACGAATCTGACGAGGTTGTCAAAATTGTCCATCGGTTCACCACTGCCCATGACGACCAGGCTATGGATGCGGATGCCCTCATTCTTCTGTATCGCATAGATCTGACCGAGCATCTCACCCGCATCCAGATCCCTGATCCTGCCGTCCACCGTCGACGCGCAGAACGAGCATCCCATCCTGCATCCTACCTGCGACGAAATGCAAATGCTGTAGCCATGCTTATATTCCATAAGTACGCTCTCGATCACATTGCCGTCGTGCAGAGCGAACAGGTACTTCTTTGTCCCGTCGAGCTTTGATTCAAGGCGCTCGGCGATACGAACCGGGAACACATCGTATCCGGATTCACGAAGCTTTTCCCTGAGAGATGCAGGGATGTTCGTGACATCGTCAAGAGTAGCCCCGTTACCGGAGTGGATGCGTTCGAAGATCTGCATAGCGCGGTAACGCGGCTGGCCGAGAGTGCTCATAAGAGATTCGAGGTCTTCGGGGAGAAGGCTCAGAAGGTTCGTTTTGTATTCGTTCATATGATAATCCTTGTGTATAAGTATGCATTAAAGAGCGCCACGTAAAACACTTCCGAGGCACGCTTTCGCTATGGATCGGGTACCCCTTGCGTTACTAAACTCACGCTACGACTGCGTCTTGCGTTCGTTAAGTAACGAGACCCGATACATGCCCGGAAGTGTTTCACTGCGCGCTCTCTGAATATATGTACTACACGTTTTAAAACCAATATGTAAAGCATTATAGATTGTTCAATAATCCATTGCAATCGTAAAAAAGCGAGTGAGGTCAAGCATATGAACCTGAAACGCTTACGCAGTCGAAGTATCGGTTTACGAAACTGCGTCGCGCCGTCGTGAGCGAGGCACGGATGCCGAGCTAGCGGAGACACTGAGGCATGGATGCCGAATGTCGACCGGTACGAAAGCCATGAAGGTGATTACGGCAGTTTCGGCTAAACCGTCTGAGACGGAGTCCGCGTGTTCAGGTTTATATGCTTAACCTCACTCGCGTTGCAATGAATTATTAACTATTGAACAAACTAATAAAAAAACCATCAGATCCATATTCACCCGGTAGGATCGTCCTCTGCTCTACAAGCGAGAACTCACTGTTCTCGGTTATAAAACGAACATTATCTGAGTTCTCGGCAGTAGTGAGCGTACAGGTCGAGTAAAGGAGCTTTCCTCCTTTTTGAACGTATCGGAATGCGTTCACGAGGATCTTTCGCTGGAGGTCCTGCAAGGCTGCGATTCCTTCGAGTGAAGCGTTATACTTAATGTCAGGCTTCTTTCCGATGATTCCGAGACCCGAGCAGGGGAGGTCGCAGATCACTGCGTCGAACCGGTCCTCAAATTCGGGATTGAAAACAGTCGCATCGTTAACCATGAGTTCGATGTTCTCAAAATCGCAACGATCAACATTTTCGCGGATAAGAGCGACCTTCGAGTCCGATATGTCGCACGAAACAACGCTGCCTGCTCCGCCTTTTGAAAGCATAATATCCGCTGCATTCAGGGATTTGCCTCCGGGAGCCGCACACAGATCAAGGACACTCTCGTTTCCTTCAAGTCCTATCATCCGGCCCGACAGCGCGCACGCCGCGTCCTGGACGGTGATGAGTCCGTCCTTAAATTCCCTGACAAGGTTTGGTGCAGGACAATCATATAAAACATAGGCATTATCGCATAAAGACGACTTCTCGGCTCTTATACCCTGCGAGGTTAGGGCCGCGATCACGTCCTCTTCCTTCGCCTTCGAAACATTGATCCTGACGGGCAGACCGTTCGGTTCAAGGAAAGATTTTAGGATGTCTTCGGTCTTGTCAGGTCCGAACTCTTTGATGAACTTCTGCACGATCCAGAGTGGCATCGAATAAGTGTATGAAAGCTTCTCCTCTCGGCCGAGAGAATCCGCATATTCTTTCATGAAGAAATCGCTCTGTCTCTGGAAGGATCTCAGATTGGCATTAATAAACGCTTTAAAAGGAGCCGCCGGTCCCTTCTTGGCAAGGGCAACCGTCTCGAACACGGCCGCGTGGTCCGGGATGTCGGTAAAGGCGAGCTGGTAGATCCCGATGCGCAGGATGTTGCGCACCACGGGTTTGAGCTTGTTTATCGGCCTGCTGCTGAGCTTTTCGATGATTCTGTCGAGCATGAGCCTGCGCTCAACGACACCGTAAACGAGTAACTTTATCAAAGCCCTGTCCTTCTCCTGCAGGTCGCCGCTCTTCCCGAGCGCCTGCGAGAGAACTATGTGACAAGGC
>JAEEIH010000072.1 GCA_016281275.1 Lachnospiraceae bacterium
AAACACCGCCGGAGAACAGGGCTTTTGCCGCTTCTTTTGCCTTGTTGGCTTCCTCTTCGCCGTGAACCAAGGTCGTCAGCTCGTAAGCTAAGATCTCTTTTGCCTCATTCAACTGCGCGCCTTCCCACTTGTCCATCTCGTCGATCTGCTCTAACGGCCGGAAGGTCAGCATACGGATGCACTTTAACACATCGGCATCCGCCACGTTTCTCCAGTACTGATAGAAATCGAAGGGAGATGTCTTGTTGGGATCCAGCCAGACTGCTCCGGACTGTGTCTTGCCCATCTTCTTTCCTTCGGAATTCAAAAGCAGAGTGATGGTCATGGCGTATGCGTCCTTACCCAGCTTACGACGGATCAGCTCCGTACCGCCGAGCATGTTGGACCACTGATCGTCACCGCCGAACTGCATGTTGCAGCCGTAATCCTGATACAGACGATAGAAATCGTAGGACTGCATGATCATGTAGTTGAACTCAAGGAAGGAAAGCCCTTTCTCCATACGCTGCTTGTAGCACTCGGCTCTGAGCATCGTGTTGACGGAGAAGCATGCTCCGACGTCACGAAGGAGGTCGATGTACTTAAGGTCAAGGAGCCAGTCGGCGTTGTTTACCATGATGGCCTTGTCCTCGCCGAACTCGATAAAGCGCTCCATCTGCTTCTTGAAGCACTCACAGTTGTGCTCTATCGTCTCGGGTGTGAGCATTGCTCTCATCTCGCTCTTTCCTGTGGGATCGCCGATGTAGCCTGTTCCTCCTCCGATAAGTACAACAGGCTTGTTGCCTGCCATCTGGAGTCTCTTCATAAGGCAAGGTGCCATGAAGTGACCGACATGGAGCGAATCGGCCGTCGGGTCGAAGCCGATATAGAATCTCGCACCTCCGTTATTGATGAGTTCCCTTATTTTGTCCTCATCGGTTACCTGCGCGATAAGTCCGCGCTCAACAAGTTCTTCGTAGATCTGCATGATAATTCTCCTTTCCGGCATCCCCCGGGCAGATTCCGCGGGGATTTACCTGTGCCCGGAAACAAATAATAAAACCCTCTGTTTCCGATTAATTGGGAAACAGAGGGCGAAAGTATCGCGGTACCACCTCTTGTTCAGATCTGCCTCACGACAGACCCCTCATTGCGTGCCATCACACGCAGTTCGCTGTATCGGGCTCACCCGTCCGTCCCTACTGAGAGAAGCTCCTTTGGGGCCGGCAGCTACGGAATGTATTCATCAAGCGCTTTCCACGGACTCGCACCGACCGTCCGCTCTCTGCAAGGTAAAGCAACAAGATTACTCTTTTCCTTCCCGGATCATCGTCCTCCCTGAATGATTTTGACACGGGAACGGAACGATCTATCCATCGCCTTATGATATGTTGTGGATTATAACCATGCCTGACAGATAAGTCAAGCATATATTCTCAATTTACGGATGACCGTCAAAGCAAAACCACTTTTGTGATCCGATCATTCCTTAGTCGAATCGTCTGTAGCGGCCGGATTGATTGAAACATATTCGGGAGTCTTGAGAGGAGCATCATCCTCATCATCTTCCATCTCAAAATCATCAAGGTCTTCATCGGCATCGTCATCGTCACATCCGTCACAAGCGATAAATTTCTTGTATGCATAATATGCTCCTGCTCCGATCGCAGCTACAGCCGCGGTTCCGGCAAGGAATTTAAAGAATTTCTTCATAATGTGCTCCTTTCGGTCACTGAATTACTTTAGTTATATTCCATTATACAGATTTCCCGAAAAAAGTAAATATTTCGGGAAATCTTTTAAATTATATCAATTTTTCAAAAAACGGCCGGGATTAATTTCAGTTTTTTAAGTATTTACCCCGCAGTATACGTTGCACATGCCGAAGGAAGTTTGAACTCGATACCCTTGTTAACATTGGCATTAACGCCCATATAACGGATCAGTATCTTGCTTCCCTTGGGGAGCTTTTTCTCGCTGAGAACCACCGGCTTGCCTTCTTTCTTTGTCTTCCAGCCCTTAGCGGGATCGTTCGTTTCACCGGCCTTAACGATCTTGTACTGGAACGGGTTTTCTTTTGAGGCGGTTTTGAACGTCACCACGGTCTTACCTTCATTCCTGTCGGTTCCGGCCTCAATGGTAACATCTCCGCCCGCACCGATCGTGGGTGCTTTTCTCTGACCCTTGATTATCAGAACAGACTCCATCGAAGTAGACTTTTTCTCTGTTTTCGCATTTCTGAACTTGATCTTGACGGTATTTGCACCGTTCTCATAAAGAACCGCCGTTGTCACTTCCTCAAGCCTCATGTTCTTCTTGCATTTTTTCCAGCCCTCTCCCGAACCGATAACCTGATATTCCATCGTTTCACGGGTATTAAAGGTAAGCATCGTGATATTCAGCTTGATGTTCGGCGCCGCAGACTTTTTGGGGATTGAGATCTTTACAACATTGCCGGGACGCTGTCCCATGTCGGTCAGACTTGTTCCGGGCTTTCCGGGGAGCCTCATTTCAATTTTCGAACCCTTTATTGTGAGAGCTGCGATATCCTTAAGGAACTGCTGATACGAAGCATCGGTCTTGTCAAACTTCACGGTCTTATAGTTGTAATCGCTTGACTTATGCCATTCGAATTCCGTGCTTTGTCCGTATCCGCTGAAAGTGAAATCACCTGTGCTCTTGTCATACTTAACCTTGAAAGACGTCGGCTGCTTGGGGATCACAACCTTTAAAACAGAAGTATCTTTATCACCCTTGAGCCAGACCGAAACATTACTTGCCGTACCGGCAAATTTGATATCCATGATCAGCTTGTCGCCCGAGACTGTCCCTTCAACTTCGCGCCACGTCTTCTTGTTATCAATCGAAGAATAAACGATCGTATTACCGTTTCTGATGATCTCCATCTTAAGCGTCTCATAGTCGGTAGCACCGACTTCAACGGAAGTTTTTGCCTCTTCGGCCCAAGCCTTCGATGAAAATGCAGCAAATCCAAACAGGCACGCCATAAACGCACCTGCCAGAAGTTTGTAAATTAATCCGTTTCTCTTCATAGAATTCTCCCCTTGGGATGCGGTCCCCGCATCTGTTTCCTTAAAGGTCCGGCTTTTCGCCAAATGTTTTACGCACCCGGATTGATCGTGAGACTGAAGCCCGTTTCAAGTACAAAGCCGTTACTGAATGTAAATGTCAAGTTGTTGGTCTTGGTTGTATCGACATCAATCGTGTTAATAAACTTATTCGAAAAAGTAACTGTGATGTCGGCACCGACCTGATCGATACTGCTTGTAACATTGTGTCCGTCCCATTCAGCCGTGAGGAGCGAAACATTGTAGTTACTCCTGAATATCTTTAGGGAGACGGTCTTTTCAACACGCTTATCCGACTCGTCGAGACTGTTCTCGGTGATCGTCCATGCGTAGGGTCCTCCGACTATACTTGCCGTTTCCCTGAATGTAACGCTTGCGCAATCCGTTAATGTCTCTCCGTTACTCAGAACGATCGAAAGATTCACAGCCGCGTTTCTTGTGCCGATACTGCGCTCAAGCGCTCCGGCACTGACAACAAGGACTGCCATCCTTGCTTCTTCGTTGCAGTCATTGAGTGTGTCTGCATATTCAACCGTGAAGCCGCAGCCTTCGCCGGTACCTTCGGTAAAGGTATAACCTTCTGCCTTTATCGCCGTAACAGTAACAGGCTCGTTCGTGAATACACCTACCGCATCGGAAGGAACATTTCTTGTTCCGATATCCACCTTGATCCTGAACTCATCGGGATCGTTTTCCGAGTTCGCTATTCTCTCGAATGATGTTGAATACTCGATCTGATCGGTGTCCGGATTATAATTCTGCCATCCGAGCTGCTGTGCGATACTTATCATGTCGCCGCGCTTTGCCGAACCCGAAGGATTGTTAACCTTTGACGCGGGAAGTATATAAAGCCCGATCCCTCTTTCATCGTTGCTTTCGAAAGCTTCCGTGCTGTCTTCAAGAGTGATGTATGCAAGCATCTTTCTTGTATCGGAATCGTTTGCAAAGCTGTCAAGCTTCGAAGTAGACTTGATCGTCGTTGTGATCACGTATTTCTTGTCTTCCGAAGCGCCCGGTGCCGGGTTAAGGGTAACAACACTTGTGAAATCATTTGAACTGCGCTTCAGCGTGTCTCTTGTGGTTCCGATCGAAACAGCGTCAACGAAACGGATTTCGGAGATAACGCTCTCCGTGGGAGAGTAAAGCTCGAAGCTTAAATATCCGTCGGGGTTGTTGGCATTACATCTGCCTGCAACCGTTGTGAGCCAGGTAAGACCGCCGTTCGAGGTGGAAACTTCTCCGGGATACTTAACCGTAGCGATGAGATGTGCGGGTGATGCAAGCGAATATCCGGACTGTCCGAGTGCGCCTGTAGCCTTTTTTCTTACGTAAACGAGGCTTCCGTCACCAGCGTTGTTCTTATCGCGGCTGATCGGCACGGGAGATGTCGAGTTGATAACCTTCCATGTGATATCCTCGGTCGAATTTATCGTAACACCGTCCGCCTGGGCATCGGTGTTTATGATGCAATATTCATAAGGAGTGGTTGTTCCTGCGAAGGGAACCCTGATCTCAAATGATGTTGAGCTGGTGTAAACAACCTTGATCTTGGCCATATCGGCATCCTTGATATCTGTCTGTGCCGGTATCTCTATTGTTGTCGTATTGGACACCTGCTTTGATGCGGTTGCTTTTGTTCTGAACTGGATGTAAGAAACCTCTGTGGGGTTTTCTCCCTGATGACTTACCATCGAAGATCCCGCAAGCTCTGCCAAAGGCATGTCCTCTTCTCTTGCAACATCCGTCCACTGAGCGCTCAAAGGATTTCCTTTGCTGTCTGCTGCTCTGTACTGCATGTCTTCGTTAACTGCGATCGTGAGTGTTGCGTCGTTGATCTTGATCGCGGGAGCTGCGATCTTCTTCGGAACGCTGACAAGCACTTCCTTTCCGGGGCGTGTCCCGGGATTCGCGATACCCGTTCCGTTAACACCCTTGGTTCTGAAAGCGAGGGTTGCGCCATATGCACACATTGTATCGAGCTGAGTCTTAAGAGTTGCTTCGTCCGGAAGATCCGACCATGTGATGCCCTCTTTGTTTCTCCACTCAATGCTTCCCGTCTCACCGGTAAAGGTAACGGTTCCGCTAAAAGTATCATAAGCTGCCCTGAGTCCGGTAGACTGCTTGGGGATGATTATTCTGACAGGTTCAGCGGATGCATCTCCCTTAAGAGCAAGTGTGTAATCCTTGGTGGTACTGATCCATGAGATGTCCATAGTTACGGTATTGTCGACTTCCATATCAAGCGGGATGGCCTCCCACTTTCTTCCCTTTGAATCGGAAATAAGAAGGATGCTGTCTTCCGCTGACATCTGAACTGTGATCGTGCTGTCGTTATAGTTGACTTCTTTAACGCTGACAGACGAAGAAGCCTGCGTTTTAACCGCTCCGAGGAGGAAGAGGAACGCAGCAAAAGCAGCCGGCAACGCAAGTAACAGCTGCAGGCTGCGATTGATTGTTTTACGTGAATTCATTGACATTCTCATCATTACTTTATCCCCTTAATGTCAAGTATCTTTACTTCTACACCTCCTTGTGTATCAGATCCTGACTGTTTTTATCCCTTTTATTACAAAAATATAATGAACCGATTGCTCATCCGTTTTAAGTATTACATTATTTATATCGGATTTTTCGTCGATGACTTTACCCTTTTTTACATATTGATCGATATTTTTGTTTGATTGACAAAAAGACATAAAAAGCACATTATTTATTGGTAAAGAATAGATTTAGAAAAGGTTGGTCATTATCATGCTCTATTATTTGTTTCCCAAATTCGCACAATTCTTCAATCCCATGTTTGCGGGTCTTGTTTCTTTTGTTATCACCGCGATCCTTATCGGAACACTGAAGAAAAAGCTTCCCGCAGATCAGGGCAGGGCATATGCCGTTAACGGTGCTCTCTCAAAAGGAAAAGCGAGAGGATGCGGTATCATATTCATCAGTGTCTATATCATACTTGCTTTTCTCTTTGTTCCAATCCTTCCGACTGCGCGTTGGGAAACGATCATTTATCTCGTTCTGACATTTGCCGCCTGCCTCGAAGGCTTCCTCGATGATGCTTCAAAGATTCCGTGGGGCGAATTAAAAAAAGGTCTCATCGACCTTCTTATTTGCGCCGGAGCGGCTTTCACTTTCTATATGTACAACGGAAGTACGGTAAGGCTCGCTCTCTTTGATGTTTCGTTCGAGCTTCCCGCAGTCGTTTTTGTCATCCTTGCGACATTCCTGTTGTGGGCATCAATCAATGTTGTCAACTGTACCGACGGAGTTGACGGACTCTGCGGCTCTCTTTCGATCGTTTCGATCGCAGGTTTTCTCTTCATCCTCATGGGCACTTCAAGTGCAAGCGTACCAGCTATCATCAAATGTGTCATTATGATCGGTGTCATTGCGGCATACCTTCTTTTCAATTCATCTCCGAGCCTGGTTCTG
>JAEEIH010000073.1 GCA_016281275.1 Lachnospiraceae bacterium
TACAAAAGAAGACCTCGCATCCTTCAGACAGATGGATTCACTTACACCCGGTCATCCCGAGTACAGACATACAAAGGGCGTTGAGGCCACAACAGGACCTCTCGGTCAGGGTATGGCCATGGCAGTAGGTATGGCAATGTCCGAGGCTCACATGGCAGCTAAGTACAACAAGCCCGGCTTCCCCGTATTTGATCACTTCACATACGTTCTCGGTGGTGATGGTTGCATGATGGAGGGTATCAGCAACGAGGCATTCTCGCTTGCCGGAACACTCGGGCTTTCCAAGCTCATCGTTATCTACGATTCGAACAAGATCACCATCGAAGGCAGCACAGACATCGCTTTCGCAGAGGATGTTGTTAAGAGATTTGACGCTTATGGATTCCAGACTATCGTTGTAGAAAACGGTCACGACATGGCTGCTATCGCTAAGGCTATCGAGGAGGCTAAGGCAGACACGAAGCGTCCTTCACTCATCATGTGCAAGACGATCATCGGTAAGGGTTGCCCCGCTAAAGAGGGATCCCCGAAGGCACACGGCGAGCCTCTCGGTGACGACAATGTCAAGGCTCTCAAAGAGAACCTCGGCTGGGAAAGCCTTGATCCTTTCTTTGTTCCCGATGATGTTTATGCCAACTACGCTTCACTCGCAGCTGAAGGCGCTAAGGCAGAGGAAGCATGGAACAAGATGTACGCAGATTACTGCGCTAAGTTCCCTGATCTTAAGGCAGCTATCGATGCCGATTTCGATCTTGACGCAGCTAAGAAGCTTCTTGATGACGCCGATTACTGGAAGTTCGAGGACAAGCCTGAGGCTACAAGAAAGCTCTCCGGTATGGCTCTCAACAGAGTAAAGAATGCGGTTCCCGGTCTCTTCGGTGGTTCCGCAGACCTTGCTCCTTCAAACATCTCCGACATGAAGGAAGAAGCGTTCTTCTCGAAGGATGACGCTACAGGACGCAACATCCACTACGGTGTACGTGAGCAGGCTATGACAGCCATTGCAAACGGTATCACACTTTACGGACTCAGAGGCTACGCTGCTACATTCTTCGTATTCAGCGACTACACAAAGCCCATGCTCAGACTTGCATGCCTCATGAGGATCCCTACAACAATGATCTTCACACACGACAGTATCGGTGTCGGTGAGGACGGCCCTACACATGAGCCTATCGAACAGGCAGCTATGCTTCGTTCACTTCCCAACTTCCATATGTTCAGACCCGCTGATGCTACAGAGACACTTGCTGCTTGGTACAGTGCAGTAACATCAAAGGAGACACCTACAGGTCTCGTGCTTACACGTCAGAACCTTCCTCAGCTCAAGGGTTCTTCAAAGGAAGCCTTGAAGGGTGGTTACATCCTTGAAGATTCCAAGAAGGCTACTCCCGATGCGATCCTTATCGCTTCAGGTTCCGAGGTCAGCCTCTGCGTAGCAGCCAAGGAGATCCTTGCAGGCGAAGGCATCGATGTCAGAGTCGTTTCCATGCCTTCTATGGATGTCTTTGAAGAGCAGAGCGACGACTACAAGGAGAAAGTTCTTCCGAAGAGCGTTCGTGCAAGAGTTGCTGTTGAAGCACTTTCCGATTTCGGCTGGGGCAAGTATGTAGGTCTCGACGGTGCTACGCTCACCATGACAGGCTTCGGCGCAAGCGCACCTCAGAATCTGCTTTTCGAGAAGTTCGGATTCACGGCAGAGAACGTTGTGGCCAAGGTTAAGTCGGTTCTTAAATGAGATCACATAAGCGTTGTATGACGCAGGAATTAAATAAGCGCCGTAAGACGCAGTAAATGACAGGTCGCCTGTCCCAACGCGGGGCGGACGACCTGTGGCTTTTGTGCGAATCGAGTAGGAGTCAGACTACTCGATTGTGATAAACGTTTGCTCGGTTTTTAGTCATTTACGAATCAGTTATGTTGTCTGAGAGAAGGAAATCTTCAATCCCTACAAAGAAAATTCCGTTATCGTCATACCGGGGAGTGATGTTGTCGCGAACAACAACGATCTTTTTGAAAGAGTCTTTGACGCCTGACAACGAGGCCGTTTCCTGTGCTCGTTTTGCTTCGTCCGGAATTGCAAAAGCAGCCTGAACATAGCAGCGGCTGTTCCCCATGTTTGCTACAAAATCGATCTCCCGTTGGATCCTTATGGTTTTGCCGCTCTCGTCTTTTGTGTTCGACACAACGATACCTACATCGACATTATATCCTCTGCGACATAATTCATTATAAATGATATTTTCCATTATATGGTTTTCTTCCTGTTGCCTGAAGCTGAGTCGCGTATTCCTCAGTCCGATGTCAGAGTAGTAATACTTCAGTGGAGAACCGATGTATTTACGACCTTTTACATCGTATCGTTTTGCCTTTGAGATAAGAAACGAGTCAATGAAGTAGTCAAGGTACGCGGATATCGTGTCATCTGTGATCTTTTTGTTTTTTTCTGATAAGAATGTTTTTTGGATCTTCGAAGGATTGGTGAGTGATCCTACGGAAGATGCAGTGATATCGAGCAGATCGTCCAATATGGCTTTGTCTTTGTTGATGTTGTGTCTGTTTATAATATCATCCAGATAGATTTTATTAAACAGAGTGTTTAAGTAGGCGCTCTTCTCCTCGGGAGTCTTTTGTGAGAGAACAAGCGGCATTCCACCATAAGTATGATAATCTCTCCATGCGTTTCTTTTATCGCCTTCGTATGCTGCGTAAAACTCCGAGTAGCTGAGCGGGTTGACCCTGATCTCATCCCCACGACCGCGGAATTCGGTGAGGATATCGGACGAGAGCATTTTAGAATTACTGCCGGTTACGTACAGATCGACGTTCTTTATCTTCATTAAGCCGAGCAGCACATCAACAAAACCGATCTCATCCGAAGAACCCGGAAGATACGGATTGGGTATAGAAGCAACCTTTTGTATCTCGTCGAGGAAGACATAGTACATTTTGTTTTTGTCGGTGATCAGCTCACGTATATGCTTTCCGAGCTCCAGGGGATTTCGGAATCTGATGTTCTCATCATCATCCAAAGAGAGCTCTAAAATATGATCATCGTCAACACCGGTATTGTTAAGGTATTGGTGGTAGATTTCAAACAGGAGATAGGATTTTCCACATCTTCTGATGCCGGTTATAACCTTTACAAGGCCGTTTTCACGCTTATTGATCAGTTTTTGTAAATAGCTGTCTCTTTGTATCATATGCCTGCCTTTCGATAAAAGTGTGTAAATACGCATTTTTTTCGATTTTCATTTTCTTTGAGGAATTTTGACTGGAAAGGACATCTATGTATATGAAAGGCATTTTTTGCACAAAGCGGATTCGCATAGCAAGAAACAAATGTGATGGTCACGTATAACATGCCGGAAGCCATGCGGGAAGAAAAGAATAAAAGAAAATGAGAGTGGAGAATGCGGGGCGTGCAGTCAGGCCTAAAATATTGTGGTAAACTATATATAAAGCAGAAAGATAACCCACCACCTTTAGGTGGTGGGAGAAGCTTTTCGCTGGTGCCGGGTTCAAGCCCGGTACCGGCAGGATCGCGAAACAATCTGCTTTATAACGAGCAAATTGCGAAGTAATTCGCGAGTTTGACGCGATAAAAACCGGTTACAGGACTGATAAAAGGAAGGATGCATATATGAACGATAAGACGGTCATCAAGGCACACGGCAAGATCAACCTCGCACTCGACATAATCGGGCGACGCCCGGATGGGTATCACGAGGTCAGTATGATCATGCAGTCGGTTTCGCTTGCCGATGAGCTGGTCTTTGAAAAGACGGATGAGGCAGGACTTAAGTTGAGATTTGGAAGCGAAAACAGCATCCTCCCTGTCGGAGACGACAACATAATCTCGAAAGCATACAAAGCGCTCAACGATCGCTTCAGCCTCGGAGGAGTCGCGTGCACGCTCGCCAAGAACATCCCGATAGCTGCCGGGATGGCAGGCGGAAGTACGGATGCGGCGGCAACCCTTAAAGCGCTCCGTGAGCTTTTTGGTCTCGACATAAGCGACAGTGAACTCGCAGAGATCGCTGTCGGTATCGGTGCGGATGTTCCATACTGTCTCATGGGCGGAACCGCACTTTCCGAAGGCATCGGAGAGAAACTCACGGCGCTTCCCGCACTCCCGAAATACAGCATCCTCCTCGTTCACCCCGACATCCCTGTATCAACAAAAGATGTCTATAATGCCTATGACAGAGCGCCTCACACCTTCCACCCGGATATCCCCGCAATACAGTCATGTATCACGAAGGGTGATCTTAACGGCATGTGCGAACTTGCAGGCAATGTCCTCGAAGAAGCAACCATACCTATGCATCCCGAGATACAAGATATAAAGAACAAAGTAAAAGAATTCGCCCCCCTTCTTTCGCTCATGACCGGAAGCGGCCCTACAGTCTTCGGCATCTTCGATGACGAATCGAAAGCGCGGGAAGCGTACAAACATTTCAAAACTTCTGTATATTCAAGCGGAACATTTCTCACTAAACCAGTGTGATGGAAGTGTGGTCCCTTGGGGTGACAAGCGCAAGCGCTTCCCCGTTGTGGGTCACATAAAGTCTCCGCGCCCGAAATGTTTTCCGAAAGCTCTGTCGAGCGTCGGCACTTAGCGCCCGTCTTTTTGGGCGCTTATGTACCGCTACGCGAGACCGAGAGCGAGAGCGCCTTTCGGAAAATAATTCGTGGCAGGAGACGTGAATGTGACCCCCAACAAGGAAACACTTGTCACCCCAAGGGGCCACCCATACATAGTTTAGAAATTTTTTATAAATAGTACCTTGCATTGCAGAATAGGTTGTGATATGATGCATTCATCAAGCCGGTCGAAACCGGGACAAAAACAAGCATCCAAAGAGGAGGTGCATTATGAATACACAGTTCAAAAAAGGCGCGCTCGAGCTTTGCGTTCTTTCGAAGCTGGCTGATTCGGACAGGTACGGCTACGACCTCACGGAAGAGATTTCGTCGGACATGACCATCGCCACCGGAACGCTTTACCTCATTCTTAAGCGTCTGAAAGATGAAGACCGCGTCAGCACTTATCTGCAGGAGTCCGAGAACGGACCGGCAAGAAAGTATTACCACCTGACAGACAGCGGCAGACAGTACCAGGAAGAGCTTAAAGCCGAATGGAAGAGCTTCGTCAGCGCGGTTAACGGCATCGTAGGAATCTGAGACCGATGGGATTCGGAAAAAAGTCATTAATCAGGAAAAGGTACATGATCAGAGAGAGATCATTTGAAAGAAAGGAAGGAAAAGGACATGACTAAAGTTGAATATATGGCACAGCTCAGAAGCGGTCTTTGCGGATTTGACAAAGAAGTTCGTGACGAGATCATCAGTGATTATGAGGAACATTTTGACGAGGGAATCGCACTCGGAAAGAGCGAGGACGAGATCTGCAAGGAGCTCGGAAGCGTAGAGGAACTTGTGGAAGAACTCAAGGAGATCGGCAACAAGAAGAAGGCGTTTGATTTCTCTTCGATCGATTTCGATAAGTACACAGAGAAGTTTGCAAAGACTCTCGGAAGCATCGGCGCAGCCGTTTACAGAGGTGCCGGAACCGTTGCTGACAAGGCTGACGGAGTTGTACAGGAAGCAACAGCGTTTGCCAAGATGGTGGCAAAGGGCTTCGAGGAGTCCATGGCAGCGCACGGAACAAAGGAAGAGAAGTCAGAGGACGGTACTGACGGAACACAGGAATAACAACATCTTTGTTGCTTACACAAATCATTTTTTGCTGGGAAAACGCCTTCGGGCGTTTTCTTAGTATAACTGAATTGAAGAGGGTCCGGATCTTTTTGAGTGGCGAAGGGGAAAAGCTTGGTTCGGGCGGGGTAGTTTCAATCGAAAGGAGATGAGATGATACTGACCGATCGGCTTATCGAGCAGTAAGGTTAAAATATTCGTGCTGTATTATTGAATACTTTCATGGTATAATAAATTGGTTATATCTTTGTACGGCATCCGATAACAGGGTGACTGTTATAAGTGACCGTACGGGTAAAAACGGAGAAGGATTCAGACAGATCATCGCGGAGGACGATTCCGCGGTGATATTGACACAGTCATACAGACATGAAAGATTGCTGCGGACAGTACCGAAAGGAAGGCACTCATGGGTAAAGAGCAAAAGATGTTACTAAAGAGGTTGATCGGGATCATTGCCGCATTTGTTGCGGGATTGATCGTTGCTGTAATTCCGATGAACGGCGGTGTCGTTGGAAACGTTATATATGCGCGTGCGGATGAAACCGCCGCCGAAAATGCCGAAGAAAACGCTGATGATGAGTCTGCAAAGGATGCTGACGGCGAGACAAAAAAAGAGTCTGATAAAACACTGGAAGAAGACTTCGGTAAGAAAGACAAAAAAGAAAAAAAAGACACAAAGAAGGATGATAAGGACTCGAAGAAGTCTGCAAAACCGATGCTTAATGAAACCAAGTTAACGCTTGAGGTCGGAGACACATTTGTTCTTTATGTGCAGAACCTTGTTGACGGAGATAAGGTTTCCTACAAGACATCAGACAAAAAAGTTGCATCGGTTGCCGCATCGGGTCTGGTGAGCGCCAACAAAAAGGGTAA
>JAEEIH010000074.1 GCA_016281275.1 Lachnospiraceae bacterium
AGCGACAAACGCCATACCGATCATGTACCCCATTTCAATGGTGATCATCCCGCTCATCGCCGGGATACCCATGATGCTTTATTACACAAAGATTGAGAAATTCGGTATGCTCACCATTACAGGAGCAATCCTTGCAATCTTCTTCTATCTTTCGGGATACACATGGATATGTGTTGCTTTCCTTTTCCCGACGGCACTGATCGCTGATATAATACTCAAAGTGGGCGGATATAAGAAGTTTGGAGTGATCATGATCAGCTATATGATCTACGCACTCGGAATGCTTGGCGGACCCGCACCGCTTTGGTTTGCGGGTGAGAGCTACTGGGACGGAATAAGAGAGTCGATGGGAGCGCAGTACGCCGAGCAGCTTTCTTACTATATGCCTTCATGGATGCTTTGGGTCGGTATAGTTCTTGTGTTTATCGGAGCATCTCTTGGTGCTCTTCTTGGTAAAAAGATGCTAAAGAAGCACTTTTTGAAAGCCGGGATAGCATGAATGAAGCAATAGTCAAAAACAGAAGACTTCATCTGGATCCGAGAACAAAAATCCTGATCCTTGCCGTTATCGCAACCCTTGAGATGATCAATGTAAGCATAGAATTCACCATAGCTGTCGGTATTGTCCCGTTTGTTTTGTATCTTGCAGACGGACGTATATCCGGAGCAATAAAGTATGCTTTGATGTTCGGCCTCGCGGTTGCCGCGCATTTTCTGCGTTCCGATCTTCAGATCAATATGGTCCTCAATATGGTGATAGTGCTGCTCGGAGGATTTGTGCTCAAGCTTTTCCCTGCATTTGCGTGTGGTGAATACTTCCTGAAATCAACGAGTGTCAGTGAAGCGATGGCGGCTTTCTCGGCAATGAGGATCGGAAGAAAAATGCTTATACCTCTTTCGGTCATGTTCAGATTCTTTCCGACCATTAACAGGGAACGTGCGGCAATTCATGATGCTGCGGCAATGCGCGGGATCACGATCGGCAGAAAGCGTTTCTGGAAGAATCCGGGACAGGCATTTGAGTACAGAGTGATACCGCTTATGATAAGCGTCGCCAATATCGGTAACGATCTTTCAGCGGCGGCTCTTTCGAGAGGTCTTGACAATCCCGTGAGACACACCACATATACGGATGTAAAGATCGGGAGGACGGACATAATCGTCGTGTTAATTATCGCACTGTTTTTAACAATTGTGGCTTTTGTTTCAACTACTATATAATCCCGGACAAAGCTCCGGAGAGTTCGAATCGGACCCGGAAGGTGCCGTTTACGGTGCCGTCCGGGTTTGGTATAACAATAATAGATAAAGGCCGAATTTTTATGATAGAGTTTAAAAATGTTTCTTTTAAATATGAGGACGGGGGAGAGGTCCTTCAAAATCTGAATCTTACGATAGGTGACGGAGAAGTTGTTCTTTTGTGCGGAGAATCCGGATGCGGTAAATCGACTATAGTTCGTACGATAAACGCATTGATCCCCAATTATTATCCGGGAACACTTGACGGTAAGGTCTTTGTAAATGGTCTGGATACATCAGAAACCGAGCTTTATAAGATAGCCGAGCAGGTGGCTTCTGTATTTCAAAATCCCAAAACCCAGTTTTATAATGTAGAATCGACCGAAGAAATGGTCTTTGGCCTGGAAAATCGCGGTATTACACGCGAAGAGATGAAAAAACGGCTTACCGCAACTGTTGGAAAGTTCGGAATGGAGAATCTTACGGGAAGGGATCTTTTTGAAATGTCCGGTGGTGAAAAGCAGAAGGTGGCCTGTGCCTGCGCGGATACATCGGGCACGCCGATAGTCGTCCTTGATGAGCCATCGTCAAATCTTGACATATATTCGATCGGGGAGCTTGCCGCGATAATAGCAAAATGGAAAGAAGAAGGGAAAACGGTCGTTGTGGCGGAACACAGGCTTTATTACATGCTGCCGCTTGCCGACAGAGTCCTTTATATGAAGGACGGAGTGATAGAACTTGATTGTAAACCGGAGGAACTTATCGGCCTCGGAAAAGAACGGATATCCATGATGGGGCTTCGGAGCACCGATATACGGGAAATACCTGTAACAGCCGTATATGAGCCGGAAGGACCGGGTGATTATGAATATCTTGATATCGCACCGGAAAAAGATGCAGGAAAAAAGATCAAAGAAGAAGCTTCTCTACTGATCAAAGATTTCAGATATACGTACAAGGGAAGTCATGAATCATCACTTTGGATCGACGAACTGCTTCTGCCGGGAAAAAGTATAATATGCATCGTGGGAGATAACGGAGCCGGTAAATCCACATTTGCGAGAACTCTTTGCGGCCTCGATAAGCGTGCCAAAGGGATTTTGTGCTATAAAGGTAAATCTCTTAAAAGAAAAGACAGGTTAAAAAACACTTTCCTGGTCATGCAGGATGTTGCACATGAGCTCTTTACCGATGAGGTTGCTGAGGAGCTTTCTTCATGTATTGAAGATCATGGAGAAGAGCACGAACAGCGTGTTACGGAATTACTTGAAAGACTGGGACTCTCCGGAAAGGAAAAGAGACATCCGCAATCTTTATCGGGAGGAGAGAAGCAACGTGTGGCGATCGGTTGTGCTATTCTTGCGGAAAGAGATATCCTTGTATTTGACGAACCGACAAGCGGACTTGATTACAGACGAATGACCGCATTTGCATCGATCGTTCAAAAGCTTAAGAAATCGGGTAAAACAATATTTATAATCACTCACGATCCGGAGCTTATAGCCATGTGTTGTGATGAACTCGTGAGGATCGGTAACGGCAGAGTGCTTGAAAACGGAAAAATGACAACGGATTATTACAGAAGATGGCTGGGTGAAGCGCTTTTAAATAAATAGAAGCGTTGAATTTGTTACGAGATCAAAAAAAAGAAAAATATGTTGACAAGTTAGCCTCCACTAACTAATATAGTTAGCGGAGGCTAACTGAAATGAACAATAATTCTTTTTTGAAAAAAATGATCATGAACTGTGCACCGACACTTGCCGGCATTAAGACGGGGAGCCTTTACGCAATTGAAAAAGAGGAATCGGAAGGATTAACAGAAAAGCTGGGTTTACTTAACAGAAAGTATGCTTCCAAAGGAATCCGTTTTGTTATGTTTAAACGCTCTTCGAAACGTGTTCTCGTGTATCTTTATCGTCCCGATATGCTCAGAAAGGATCTTTCCGATCCGGATACTGTTTCTTTGCTTAAGAGTTTTGGATATTCCATGAAAAATGTTGAAAACAGTATTAAAGAGCTTGCATTGAGGCTTGATTCCTACGAATCGTTTCCTCATGAAATCGGAGTTTTCCTTGGATACCCTCCGAAGGATGTGATCGGATTCATTAATGATCCGCACAAAGGAGTTCGTCTTTCAGGATTCTGGAAAGTCTATTCCGACGAGGACAAAACCGGGAAGCTTTTTGAAAAATACAGAAAATGTATCGAGGTGTACAGAAATATGCTGATGATGGGCAGACCTCTCGACCGGATGGTTGTCTGATCAAATAATTGAATAATACTTGTGTGGGCAAAAAAAACGGTGGAGACTGTTAATAAATTATATTTAGAGAGGTAATCGATATGAGTAATGTTGCAGTAGTATACTGGAGCGGCACGGGAAATACCGAAGCTATGGCCAAGGCGGTAGAGGAAGGTGCAAAAGAAGCAGGCGCTTCTGTTTCTGTTTTTACGGCCGGAGAATTTGACGCAGCAAAGCTTTCGGATTTTGATGCATTTGCATTCGGATGTCCCGCAATGGGAGCAGAGGAGCTTGAAGACTCTGAGTTTGATCCCATGTTCAGTGCTGTGGAACCGGAGCTCTCGGGCAAGAAGATCGCGCTCTTCGGTTCTTACGGATGGGGCGACGGACAATGGATGAGAGACTGGGAAGAACGCGCTAAAAACGCGGGAGCAGACTTAGCCGTTGATTCGGTTATGGCAAACGAAGCACCCGATGACGCAGCTTTGACTGCTTGCAAGGAACTGGGATCAGCACTTTCAAGATAAAAGTTGCAAGATTCCCGCATAAACGCATTTAATAATTTGCATTCATAATTGCAAAACAATAATTGCAAAACAATAATTGCAAAACAATAATTGCAAAACAGGCTAAGTGCTTGACAAGTAAGCTGCAACTAATTATCATGATTAGCGGCAGCTTACTGCTTTGCTATGAGATATTTAACAGAATCCGGCAGAGTCCGGAATCATAGATTTATACAAGTGAACATCGCGAGATGGGAAAGGATTATTTAATGAGTACGATAATTACAGGCCTTCTGATCCCGTTTGTTGGGACAACGGCCGGTGCGGCTTGCGTGTTCTTTTTAAAAAATGAGTTGAAAGTCAGTGTCAGAAAGGCACTTTCAGGATTTGCGGCCGGAGTTATGGTTGCGGCATCCATATGGAGCCTTATAGTTCCGGCTATAGAGCAATCATCGGATATGGATAGGTGGGCGTTTCTTCCGGCATTTATAGGTTTTTGGCTCGGAATCCTGTTCCTGATGCTGCTTGATCATATCATACCCCATTTCCATATAGTAAGTGAGCAGGCCGAAGGTCCGAAAAGCCATCTTACAAAAACCATCATGCTTGTACTTGCA
>JAEEIH010000075.1 GCA_016281275.1 Lachnospiraceae bacterium
CCCTTATGACGTCCTTCTTCAATGGCATCAAGAAAAGTTACTGCGTATGTCATATACTCAACCCTCCATTTCTGGTGTACGATAGCTTCCGTTACCCTTTCATCTATACGTTTAGTCAGTTCATCACGTACCTCTTTCTTTGTCAGATAATCAAACAGATTTCTGACGCTCTCGGGTATATCGGGTGCTGTACTTTTTGCATTCACAAACACTTTGTATGTCTCGTCATTAAGCTTAATATCAGCATCCTGATCACAGGTGTTTTCAAACGTCAGGATCGGCAGATCCGTCTCAAACGGATCATCAAGGCATAAAAATATTACATAGCACTTTTTTAACTCTGCGTAGTAATCTCCCTTTTCGATCAGGTTCAGATCGATCATCGCCTGGTAATACCTGCTCCTTTTTGGGAGCTCATGCGTATCGACCTTCTGCATCTCGATATCGTAGACTGTGTTCTTCCCGTCCTCGACATAAACATCAAGCCTTACAGCTTTGCTGTCGTACTTGATGTCAATTTCCTTCTGTGTCTGCGAAAGCTCCACTTTCGAAATCTTGAAACCAAGGATCAACTCCAGCAGATCCTTGCACAGATCAAGATCGTTCGACAAAATCTTGCAGAACATAAAATTGTCCGCAAATGTCAGTTCTTCATACGGTTTACTCATAAACCTTCCTTTCTGCCACATGTAATGGCGATAAATGCCGGCAGAAAGGTCTGTACTCTCGCGGAGTGTCCTCCCTGCCTTAGTCTTGGAACATGCAGGGGAAACCCCTTGAAATGTACCGAAAAACATAGATTAAAAAGAATCAGTGCAGAAATGATTCTGCACTGATATTGTATCACGGTTTATGTGTTAAAGAAAGAACTATTTGCATTATAAGGAAGCTACAAGAATTAATTGTTTTTTTTACAATGGTATTAACCCCTAATGCAACGGGCGTGTTGAATTGATTAATAAATTTAAGATTTCAGATCAAGAACCATAACAGGACGCACAGCTAAATCAGACCCAGACCCAACCGCGTCCCCGCGCCCGACATAGATACCGCGATAGCTGAAGCCACCGCCAGCGCCCACACATGTGGCGAAGCTATTGACCATGCCGGGCGAGCGCAGCCACCACTTGCAAGTGGCCTCGTTATCGGCGGTAATAGCGTAAATACTATTTAAGACATCGTATTGGCGTGCACCCTGCGCAACTGCATATCTGCTCGGAGCACACCTGCGGTTGATGTCAGCAGCATCCCTGTGCGTATCAAAACCATAGCTCTCTTTTTTAGCCTCTTTAGTCGACAAAAGAAATACCTTATCCTTGGTGTCGTAACCTCCCCATGTTCCGTAGTCCGGATTATCCTTGTTGCGGACGGTTGTTTCCCTGATCATCGTCTTTTCTGTCTCGTTAAAGGCTACGTTATAGAATTTCTCGTTGAGCCATTCGCGCAAAGTACAGAACTGCCATGTCACATTCGCATACACTTTGTTATAAGGCAGACAATCGAGGGCGTACTTACTCATCACAAAGATACTGTCCTCTGTCTTATCAAGAACCACCCACTCGATCGGGTCCTTTCCGTCAACCGGGTAATCCTGCTCGTAGGTGCCGAACTTTATAGTGTCGCCTTTTTTAACCTCCGAAAAGTCGTAGGAAGACTTGTATCCCTTTTCCTGTGCGGTAACTTTAACGGTTTTCGCCTTACTGAATCCACCGTAGGTACAGATATTTTGCCTTTCACCGTTGTTACTTCGCTTATTGTAATTAAATCCATCCGTATAATGCGTACCGGAATACGCACGAACTTTAATCGAAACACTTGCTTTAGAAAGATTCTTTATCGTAACGGTCCTCACTGCCGTTCCGTCCTTTTCGACTGTCGCAGCGTTGATGTAATCACCGGGATAATAATCGTAGTCATAATCTCCAATCCCTTTAAACAAATCAAAAATACTGGCTTTTGTCTGCCCAACGTACGCTCCCTTCAGATCGGAGGGAGTTTTTATAACAAGCGTGGCTCCAAACCTTTCTGCCAGACCTTTCGCAAATGTATTTTTTCCGACACCTGCGGAACCAAGTAATTCATAACTGTGATTATACATAAATTCAGGAGCGAAGTCTATCTCGCCGTCCTTCCATGTCACTACCCCGTGTTCAACGATAGCCTTTTTAAACACTTCATCATCCTTTAGTGGTTCGAACGCCGGTCCCTGAAGTTTCGTAGAATCAAACAATCTCAGCCTCAAACGATACTACCACTTCCCATACGGACACTTCTCCGACTTTTTTGCCGCCCTCAGCTCCACCATGCATCCACATGCTCCGCAAAAGGCGTCCTTCAGGTATGAGCAGGTTGTGCAGACCTGAAGGCGTGCTTCATAGGCGTCAGCAGGAGTCTTCTCAGCCGGACTCAGAAGATTTATGAGCCGCTTCACCCTAGCCTCATACTCTTCCGGGTTTATGTCCCTGAAGAGACAGAGCCTACAGGGCTTTCTCATAGAAGTATCATTCATATCTTTTCTCTGTTCTCCGCTCAAGCAACCATATCATCACTCCGGAATCGCTCTCATATGATTTCATCGGTCTGTGTATGCATGATCTTATCTGAACCATCTTCCTGTTTCCTTCTCCGACATTATCTCAGATCATTTAATTCTGAGAAGTGTCACGCTTCTTGCGGGAAGCTTAGCAACAATACCCTCTTCTGTGATCCTTACCGAATCA
>JAEEIH010000076.1 GCA_016281275.1 Lachnospiraceae bacterium
ATGCGGCAATCTCAGCAATATGAAGAGCTTCGGCTCTGATCTGCTCGATGAGCTCCTTACTGATCCTCTGATAAGAGACTACTCCGAAAATACAGAAGCAGACGATACTGGATAATGCGATAACAAGTGTGATCTTAGTTCTGAGACTTAACTTTCGTGTTTTCATGCGCTCCCCCTTTGTGTTGTAGTTCACGTACCCTTTCTTTTTAATGTCCAGAACACTTTCTTTGAACATTAGCTCTTCGAATATCAATATTGTATTAATTTCTTTCGTTTTGCGCAATGTTTATTTTTTGTCATCCGCATTCATTTTTTGTCGTGGGAACAAGCTTACAACAGATGTCATTCGTTTATCGCGCAAAAAGACTCCGTCTTGTAACGGAGTCTTTGGGACTGTTTATTCTGTTAGGATCGGCTGTCAGATTCAGATTTCAGCAAAACGCTTGATGCTGGCAGCGTTTGCGTATTTGGTTTTCTTTCCGTCCTGCATGACAATGAGCGTGGGAGCGCTCAAAATTCCGAATTCTTTTGCCATCTCGGGATTTTCCTCAGCGTCGATCAGCTTATAATCAAGCCCGTCAAGATACTGTTTTGCAAGCTTGCAATTTGGACAAGTCTTTTTTGTGAAAAGATAAAGTCCGTCACCCACAAGAGTGGCTACCTGATCTGTTTCGGCAGCTTCAGCGATACAATTGTCTTCTTTCTTTTCAATCGCAGTCTCAAGATTGTAACGATCATATTTCATGGGCTTATAGGTCGTGCGATTCCTGTATTCCTGAGATTTTCCGATATTCCAATTCTTAACCGGTCTGTAATATCCTGTAATTCTCGAATAAATCTCCGCTTCCTCACCACATATAGGGCAAACGCTCTGCTCTCCGTCAAGATAACCGTGCTTAGCACAGATCGAATATGTGGGTGAAATTGTATAATAGGGAAGTTTATAATTATGAGCTATCGTGCGAACAAGCTTCGCAGCCGACTCCCATGTGGGCATCTTCTCACCGAGGAACGCATGGAATACGGTTCCCGATGTGTAAAGAGTCTGAAGTCTGTCCTGAATATCAAGCGCCGCGAAAATGTCCTCCGTGTAATCAACGGGAAGGTGACTTGAGTTGGTGTAGTAAGGAGCGTCTCCCTTTGCACCTGCCGTTCTGATATCGGGCCAGCGCGAGCGGTCATGCTTAGCAAGTCTATAGCTGGTGGATTCTGCGGGAGTAGCCTCAAGGTTGTAGAGGTCGCCGTACTCTTCCTGATAGTCCGAAAGTCTCTCACGCATATGATTGAGAACGTCGATCGTGAAATCCTGAGTTCTCTTGTCCGTCATGTCACATCCGAGCCACTTCGCATTGAGACCAACCTCGTTCATACCGACAAGTCCGATCGTCGAGAAGTGGTTGTTGAACGTTCCGAGGTACCTCTTGGTGTAGGGATAAAGACCCTCATTGAGAAGCTTTGTGATGATCTCGCGCTTAACCTTAAGGGATCTTGCAGCGATGTCCATCATATGGTCGAGACGCTTATAGAATTCGTCCTCGTTTGCCGAAAGGTATGCGATCCTGGGCATGTTGATGGTAACAACACCGACCGAGCCTGTCGACTCTCCGGATCCGAAGAAACCGCCGGACTTCTTACGAAGTTCACGAAGATCCAGCCTCAGACGGCAGCACATCGAACGCACATCCGAAGGCTCCATGTCAGAGTTGATGTAGTTGCTGAAATAAGGTGTTCCGTATTTTGCGGTCATCTCAAAGAGAAGCCTATTATTTTCCGTATCGGACCAGTCAAAATCACGTGTGATCGAATATGTGGGGATAGGATACTGGAAGCCGCGACCGTTGGCATCGCCTTCGATCATGATCTCAAGGAACGCCTTGTTGACCATGTCCATCTCCTTCTTACAATCCTTATAGCAGAAATCCGCTTCTTCGCCACCGATGATACAGGGAAGTTCTGCAAGATCCGCAGGTACGGTCCAGTCGAGAGTGATATTTGAGAAAGGAGCCTGCGTTCCCCAACGGCTGGGAGTGTTTACACCGTAAACAAAGCACTGGATGCACTGCTTAACTTCATGATAGCTCAAATTGTCGATCTTAACAAAGGGGGCAAGGTAAGTATCAAACGAGGAGAATGCCTGTGCTCCCGCCCACTCGTTCTGCATAATTCCGAGGAAATTAACCATCTGGTTGCAAAGAGTCGAAAGGTGCTTTGCGGGTGACGAAGTGATTTTACCGGGAATACCTCCGAGTCCTTCCTTTATAAGCTGCTTTAATGACCATCCCGCACAATAACCTGTGAGCATGGAAAGATCATGAATATGTATATCGGAATTTTTGTGAGCATTTGCAATTTCATCATCATAAATCTCAGAAAGCCAATAATTTGCTGTGATCGATCCCGAATTATGAAGAATGAGTCCACCAACCGAATAAGTGACGGTGGAATTCTCTTTAACTCGCCAGTCTTCTTCCTTAACATAGCTGTTAACCAAATCCTTGTAATCAAGGATGGTGGATTTCATGTTTCTGATCTTCTCTCTGTTCTTGCGGTAAAGAATATATGCCTTGGCTACTTCATTATACCCGGTCTGGTTAAGCACTTCTTCAACACAGTCCTGAATTGCCTCAACGCTGACAGTTCCGTTCTCAATCTTATTCTGAAACATTGATGTAACTCTCAATGCAAGAAGATTGATGATATCGTCATTATAGAGTTTCTCGGTAGCGTTAAATGCTTTTTTGATAGCGCTGGAAATTTTGTCGAGATTGAAATCCGCTATTTCCCCATCCCTTTTGGTAACAGTAAAACTATTCATTATCCTTTCTCCTCTCCTCTTTGGAAGAATTCGTACAGCTTCCGAACTGCGGTCGGTCATCGCCTCTCAAAACCGCCTATGTAATGAGTTTATCAAAGAGGATAATATATGTCAATACAAAACACAAAATCTATGTTGAAAAAAGACAGCCTCATACAAGATATTGTGGTCGCCTGTTTACTGACCGCATGTAACAGCATAGGCTTTTGAAGCCCGATTTTACGGGCATTTCAGACATTTCAGAATCTGTTTTCCAAAAAAAGCTTTTCTTTGATCGCCTTCTTATCATCCTTACAATGGTTCAGATACACACCAAGGAGTCTGATCGCAACATCCTTCTGATGCATTCTCTCGGCAATGACGATCCTGTATCTGAGCTTCTGTTCATAGGTTAGTCCCTTATCACCGGCAAGCGTGATAAATTCCTGCGCGGCATCATAATAATCCTGCGGAGTTTTTTGATAGTCTTCAACATAAGACGCAGCTTCTGCCGCATCAAGTATCGAGCATATTGCCGCCGGGAAATTGTCGATATGAGCCGATCTTCCTCTCATATATATGATCATATTGTCGGTGGTCAATAACATTTCCCTGTATTCCCCGCCGGTCCTGTAGGTATTTACGAGTTCGACATATTCGTTTCCCGCATAGACAGAAAGATCGATCACATTCATGAGGGATATTCTGTATTCCGATATATGATCGGGATCGTCCTTATAGATATCGACTCCGACCCCGGCGCTTTTCAGCTGATATTCTTTTTTTTCTTTGTCACTTCGCGCAAAAAAGGCAAGCTGATCAGCCACATAAGCAGCCTTTTCTCCTTCTCCCGTATCCGTATAGAGATCAATGAGCGCATCTCCGAGTTCAAACATGAATTCTATGTCTTTTTCGGTTTTAAGACCGTTAAGGATCCTGCTCTCATATATGGGAGCAAGATCCTTTATCGCCAAATCCGCCCTTCCAAGCATGGCGAGATTAAAACCGTGACCGATATGGATCAATTCATCATCGGGGTTTTCTTCGACAGCAATCTCAAAATAATCCTCGGCTTCTCTGTATTTCCCTTCCTCATACAGTTGCGCTGCTTTTTCGAAAGATCCTTCCGAAGCGGCACAACCGGACAAAAAGAGCGCAAAAAAGAGCAACAGCGCAGTAATTATGCTCGCATTGCTCTTTCTGTACATGGTTTTCACCTCATCTGTTGTGTTATTTGTTATCCTTTTGGGCCGCGCTCTTTTCGGCATCCTCATGTCTGATCTGGGCACGCTTTATCTTGCCTCCGAGAGTCTTGGGCAATTCCTTGACATATTCGACTATTCTGGGATATTTATAGGGGGCTGTGTTATGTTTAACATGATTTTGGAGCTCTTTTGTAAGCTCATCACTCGGTTCATATCCCTTGGCAAGAACAACCGTTGCTTTAACAACCTGCCCTCTTATGGGATCGGGTGCGGCTGTGATCGCGCACTCTACGACCGCGGGATGTGTGATGAGAGCGCTTTCTACCTCAAAGGGACCGATGCGGTATCCGGAACACTTGATAACATCGTCATGGCGACCTACAAACCAGAAATAGCCGTCGCTGTCACGCCAAGCAACATCCTTAAGGTTATATACCCCGGATCCGATAGCTTCCTTTGTGAGTTCTTCACTTCTGTAATATCCCACAAAAAGACCAACGGGATATTCCTTGTCGAGACCCCTAATAGTGATCTCGCCCTCCTGTCCGTCTTCAGCTTCATGATCTTCACTGTTCCAGAGCCTGATATCATAAACAGGCGAAGGCTTTCCCATCGAACCGGCCTTGGGTTCGAACCAGGGGTAGTTCGCAACAAGGACGGTACCTTCGGTCTGACCGAAGCCTTCGGCGATCGTATGACCCGTGAATGAACGCCACTTGTTCACAACTTCGGGGTTAAGAGGTTCCCCGGCAGTACACCAGCGTTCAACGCTTGAAAGGTCGTAAGCCGCAACATCTTCCTGAAGCATAAACCTGTACATCGTGGGAGGAGCACAGAACGTAGTAAGCCTGTAATTCTGTATTTTTTCAAGAAGCCTCGTGGGAATAAATTTCTTCATATCATAGCAAAATACAGTCGCTCCGCAGATCCACTGACCGTAGATCTTACCCCAGCCGAATTTTGCCCAGCCCGAATCCGAAACGCTCATGTGGAGCTTGTTTTCCTGAACGCACTGCCAGTAACCGGCTGTAACGATGTGCCCGAGGGGATGTATGTAATTATGGCATACCATCTTGGGCATACCCGTCGTACCCGATGTAAAATAGATCTGCATGATGTCGCTGTTGTGGGTGGCCTGATCGCCTATCGGACGTTCAAAAACATCGCTTGCGTCCCTCATGCCGTCGTGAAGGTTGAGCCATCCCTTTCTGTGTCCGTTTGCGAGCATGATGTGTTTTACGCTCGGAGATTTTTCACTGGCTTTTTCTATCTGCTCAACGACAAAATCATCATCGAGGCCGATAAACATCTCGATATCGGCAGCCTGCGCTCTGTACACAAGGTCATGCTCGGTAAGCTGCAGTGTACCCGGAATTATGATAACACCCAGCTTAATAAGCGCCGTTGCGCAGATCCAGTACTCGTAACGTCTTCTGAGGATCATCATGACAACGCTGCCCTTTTTGAGACCAAGGGATTTAAAATAATTGGCAGCCTTATTTGAAAGTCTGCTCATGTCAGCAAATGTGAATGTTCTTTCCTCACCCTCGTCATCACACCATACGAGAGCCCTGTTTTCAGGCTTCTCTTTGGCCCAACCGTCCACTATATCAAAGCCGAAATTAAAATCCTCGGGGATATTGACTTTATAATTGGCTTTAAAATCTTCATATGAATCAAATTTTATGCGTGGTAAAAATTTCTCTAACATCATCCTCATCCTTTCCATTCCTATGGTAAAAAGACCGCAAAACACCTGCCGGTTTGATACCGCAAGCATTCTCCCGATCCGGTGTGTTCCTCAAACGCCCTGTAAAGCTGCGCCGGAGTAAATGCGCAGTCCTCTGCCCAGGGCCTTCACACCTCGCTGATCACCGTAAGGAAAGTCGAGGGCTTGTCGCATCCGCACCTCTGTCCGTGAGGGATCATTGGATTAAAATACACGCTGTCGCCCGCTTCGAGCGTGAGCTCTTTATCGCCGATCGTAACGATTATTGTTCCCTCCGTGACATAATTGAATTCCTCACCCTTGTGAGAAACAAGATCGGCTGTCTTGTCCGAAGGATCAATGGTCACAAGAAGGGGTTGCATGATCTTCTTCGGAAAACGGAATGCAAGATCCTTAAAAATATATCCGGGATATCTGTCGATAAACTGACCCTTGCCCGCGCGGACGACGTGATACTTATCAAGCTTTGCCGATTCTCCGGTGAGGATCTCGGCAAAATCCACATGACATTTCTTTGAAATATCGTAAATCACGCTGATGGGAATATTCTTCCCCGATGATTCGTATTCGGCATAAACAGCCCTGTCTATGCCCAGTTCATCGGCAAATTCGTCCCGCGAAAAACCACAGGCATCCCTCAGTCCGCTGATGCGTTCAGCAATCTCTCTGATCTCGTCATCCATAATTCTCTGTAACCTCTGCTTCTTTTTGTCTTGATCTGCCCCGATATAACCGATCAAAAAACGACCTTTATACCGGGTGAATTTCTATCAACGCATTATAACGCAACACATTTTATTATTCAAGAGCCATGTAGCGCACTGCGGGTGTATTCAATACCGGCATTCCACAAAAGCCAGGATGTGTATCCGGCATCATAGACCGCCTCTATCTGATCCCTGACTTCCTTCTGTCCGTAATCGAGATGGTACTTCACCCACGTAGCCGTAAAATCCTGAAGCCAGGGTCTTACATCCGCCTTATTGCCGTCCGGATCGATCATGTAGAGGATTCTGTTCGTATCAAGAAGTGCATGATTCACAAGCTCATAAGGGTGCATATCGGGATGGTCAAGGTTGTAATATCCGTCCGCGTAGTGGGACGGGTAGATCATCGGACATATATAATCAAGGTATTGCGCCATCCTGAAGAAACTCTGTCCTACGATCTTGGCATCGACGGTACTTGTGATGATGGCGCCGTAAACGTCGCACGAAACAAATGCGCCCATAGGCTTGAGTTCTTCACATATTCGCTTGATACCGTCTGTGATCGCATCAATCCTCGTCCTCTCGCCGGCATCCTCCGAGAAATCCACCTGATCCATGCCCTTTCCGGTTGAAAAACGTATGTAATCGAAATTGATCTCGTCAAATCCGATATTCACGCATTCCTTGGCAATCTCAATTAGGTAATCCCAGACACCTTCCTTGAAAGGATTGAGCCACATCCTTCCGGTACTGTCCTTAAACATCGTCCCGTCCTTTTTTTTGACCGCAAGCTCGGGATGCGCCTTCGCGTATTTGGGATCCATCATCGACACTATCCTCGCCACGGCATAAATGCCTTTTTCTTTAAGCTTTCGGATCGTCGTTTCAATATCGGGGATTGTCGACGTAAGCGCGCCGACCTCCCGCGCCTTATCACTGTTCATATGGAACATTATGTACCCGTCATCGGTTTTTACGTCGATGACCATCGTATTGAGTTCAGTCGATTCGACAAGCTCAACAGCCTTGTCAAATCTCGATGTCATGTATGCCGCCGAAACATATATTCCTTTTGCGGTGACTCTCGGTCTTTCATCCTTAAAATCTCCCATCCACAAATTTTCTTCGGGATGATATACAGAATCTTTTTCGTCAACTTGAGCAGTATCTTCCGGGCTGTGCCAAAGACCGTAGACTCCCGTCTGCTCGAGCGCTCCGTCGTCCTGCATCGATTCCGCCACGCTCACGGAATCGGGCGTTGCTGTCAAACTGTTGTCCTGTTCGTCAATTATCTCATAATAATATGAAGAAACGAAAAAAACCGCGAGTCCCGCCGCCCCGGCAACAAGCATCACGATTATTGCCGCAATGACCGTCTTTTTTCCCGCAGTACGTCTCCTGCTATGACGACCGTAATCAATGTAATCATTTTTCATAAAACAATTCTTTATCTCCTGGGATCGGTAATCTGCCAATCGGGAATATATTCGTCTTCATCAACGGTCATTCCGTGTTCTGTCATGACAAGACGCCTTTCAAGCCTTAACATAATATCGACCACATCGGGATCAAACATTTTACCGGACTGCGCTTTAATGGCCTTCAGGGCTGCTTTTTTGCTGTACGGCTTTTTATACAGTCTCGGTGCCGTGAGAGCGTCAAACACATCACATATTTCTACTATCCTTGCGGGAAGCGGAAGATCCCTGCTGCCCTTGTTCTCGTCCCATTTCTTGTGATGATTAGCAACAATATCCTTTGCCATCCGCAGAAAAATGTTCATGCCCGAACCGTTGTCGGAAAGAGATTCGACGATCTTCAATCCCGCCTCGCAATGTCTGTTCATGATCTCGATCTCTTTATTCCCGAGCCTGCCCTTTTTCATGATTATCTTCTCCGGTACGGCAAGCTTGCCGACATCATGCAGTCTGGCAGCGATCCCTATCATTTCGATATAATTGGTTGAGATTACCTTTTCATATTTGGGAGTCAGCGACAGACCCGTTGCTATCAGCCTGCTGTTTGCCGCAATATTATCCGAATGTTTGTAATTCTCCGGAATATCTCTGTTTTCACACAGATTTGCAAGACATGTGATAAGATTGATCCGTTCCGTCTCAAGCTGCTGAAGTTGCTTGTTTACAAGGATATTGAGCTTCTGGTTCCTTATATACAGATTCTTCTGCATATGATATTCCTTTAGATGCGTATTGATGCGCATCAGGACTTCAAGGTTCTCGAACGGCTTGGTGATAAAATCAACGCCTCCACATTCAAAGCCTCTGATACGATCCTTCGGATTTGTAAGCCCGGATATAAAGATAACGGGTATGTTTCTGGTACGTATGTCTTTTTTCAGGATCCGACAATAATCAAAGCCGTTCATGTCAGGCATTGTGACATCAAGAAGAATGATGCTCGGAAGTTCGGCATCAATTGCTCTCATAGCGTAGTCAACGCTCTTCACGGGGCGGGCGATATAGCCCTCGTTACGGATTATTTCGGAGAGCGTGATCAGGTTTGACGTAACATCATCGATAAGAAGCACATTATCCTTCTCTACTCGTTTGAATTCCATAATAGTCTCCCAATTTCTTCCGTCTCTAAAAGCACTTCCTCAGTCTTCTCTTTTCTCGTGTTAAGGACAAGCGCAAACGCCTTTCTCGTAAGCTCCGGATAATAGTTGGCAACAAGTTGTTTGAGCGTCGTGGCAAAGCCTTCTGCCTTTTCCCACGCACCGAGTTCCGCGCAAATCGAGAGCTTTTCGATGCAATCCTTCATCTCCTTATTGTCCGCTTCTTCCTTCGGCACACTCAGCTGGAAATCCTTTCCGGTTCCTGTAAGCGTCGAGAATGAACCTGCTGTGCCGCTGCCGGGATTTCCGAGCAACTCATCCTCTTCCGATTCGGTCTCCTGTGTCATGGCACTTCCGAACACGTGCGAGTACTCGGATTTGCCCTGAGGGAAGTTGATCAGATCGCCGCGTTTACCTCCGAGCTTCAGCCTTACCGAGAAAGAAAAAGTACTGCCCTTTCCTTTTTCACTTTCAACGTTTATGGTCCCGCCCATCATCGATACAAACTGTCTTGTGATCGAAAGCCCGAGTCCCGTACCTCCGTACCTTCTTGTAATAGATCCGTCAACCTGCGAAAAGCTCTTGAAAAGCTTGTCCTTTTCCTCCGGAGAAATACCGATCCCCGTATCAATGACCATGAAAAGCAGTTCGACATAATCCTTGTCGGACCTGGTCGCGGCAAGATCGAGTCCGACATATCCGTTGCTTGTAAATTTGATCGCGTTTGAAAACAGATTGCTCAAGATCTGACCCAATCTGAGTTCATCGCCGATGACCGAATCGGGGACTTTCCCCACGATGTTGATCATGACCTTAAGTCCCTTTTCGACCGCCTTTGATATCTGAAGTCTCAAAACATCGTTGATGACGTTTGTCAGGCTGATCTCCCTTTCCTCGAGAGTGATCTTTCCTGCCTCTATCTTTGCATAATCAAGTATATCGTTAATGATCTTCGTCATATTGTCACAGCTGTGAAGCACTATTTTCACACACTCCTGCTGTTCGACGTTGAGCGGTGTCCTGTTAAGGTCTTCGATAAGTCCCTTTATACCGTTTATCGGGGTCCTCAACTCATGAGTGATATTCGCGGTGAACTGGTCCTTCATGCGGGTTGCTTCCTCCGCATCGGCGACTATCTTCTTGTTCGCACGTTCATCATCGTAATGCTGCTGGTCATTGATCGCATAAGCAACATAAAGATCGGAATCGTCGTCAAGCTTTTTGATCGTAAGCCTCACGGGGTAACATGTATTGTTACTGCGATATGCAAATGTACGCCTGTCCCTGATCGTGCGATTCGACCAAAAGATGCCCTTCTCTTCTTTGGAATGGATCATCCTGGGGAATATCGCCGATATGTTCACATCATCAAACGATTTGTATTCAAGCTCTGCAGCGGCCGCATCGTTGTGATATGAGATCCTTCCGCTCAGATCAAACAAAAAGACAGCCTCACCGACACCGTCCAGCAGCTTCTTAAATGTATCCACTTCCTGTTTCACGGTTCACCTGTCCTTTCCCGTCAGAACGGATCTTATATCACCTGATTCCGGGACACTCCCCGGTATCCTCTTTTCCGCTCTGCCGTCACGCCTGAGTTTTTATTATACTTCACCCTTCATATATAGTAAAGGGTAGGAGCTTTCAAATGCTTGCACTGTTTAACGTGATAAAGTATAATTATTTAACACGATTCCCGAAAGGAAAATAAAGGTATGGCCGATAACACGATCTACATTACAACACTTGGAGATTTTTCGATCAAATACAACAACAACATTGTATCCGATTCGATCAACCGTGCCTATAAACCTTGGAATTTCCTTGCATATCTTACGGTAAACAAAGAACGAAGCATTTCCTCGGGAGAGATTTCCGCTCTCGTTTGGGACGAAAAACAGGAAAGCAATACTCACGGTTCCATAAAGGTTCTTGTTCACCGTGTACGTTCTTTTCTCGCCCCCCTCAGCAAAGGTAAAGATTTTAATCCCATCACCTTCAAAAAAGGGGTTTTCACATGGAATTACGCCGACAATACGGTCATGGACTTTGAAATATTCGAGAATCTTCTTTCCGAGGCAAACGAAAACGACACGCCCGAAAGCCGTTCTTTCAGCCTTTATCAGGAAGCGCTCTCACTGTACAAAGGCGACTTTCTTCACACAAACAAATCCACATGGACAAGCACTATACGCGACAGGCTTCATACCGCCTATGTCAATGCTGTCTGCAGATTTGTCGAGCTTTGTTACAAGAGCAAAAAATACAACCTTGCCGTGTCAACCTGTGAAAGAGCACTGTATATCGAGAAAAATGATGAGAGACTCTATTATCACCTCATCAAATCCCTCTATCTCACCGGTGCCCGCAGCGAAGCATTGCAGAAGTACCATGAAACGACCGAAGTATTTTATAAGGAATTCGGCATTACTCCTTCCGACGATATCAAGCTCCTCTACAGAGAGATCACAAAGGCACTCAATGTCACGGAGAAAAGCATTCAGGTTGTTCAATCCGAACTTCAGGAATCCCTCGCCACAAAAGGAGCGTTTTTTTGCGAATATGAGATATTCAAGGACATTTACCAGCTTACCGAACGTGGCTGCAGGCGAAGCGGCGAAACAGCATTTCTTTGTCTGCTCACCCTCATTTCCGATATCGACGGGGGCGTTACGCCGACCGATACCAGACATTACAACAAATGCATGGAAGAACTCAAGCAGGTCGTCCAGGACACCTTGCGCAGGCGCGATGTCTACGCGCGCTACAGTCTGACACAGTTTGTCGTTCTCCTAAACGATGTGACAATGGAAAACGCTTCCGTCATCACCGAAAGGATCATACGCTCATATAAACGCGTACATCCCTCAAAGGATGTAAGGCTCGATTCCAAGATCGCGGCCATTGATGTCTCGATAGGTTAACGATCTCTGTTCTTCTTCGAAAGCTTTTGGTAGAGTCCTGCGAGATAAACCATCACACCGATGAAAAAGCTTGCCGAAAAAAGACCGAGTACTATCCTGTCAGCACCTTCAAAATTTATAACAGCCACCACAACAGCTGCGATGATCAGTCCCAATATGGCGATCACGCCGATAAGCGCGAGTATTCTAATCGATTTGGGTCTTTCACTCACATTATTCTCCTGGTTTTCCGGGTTCATAAATCATCTTCCTCATATGTATTGTTCTGAATAAAAGGCGTAGTGTCAATGTCATACGTAAGTCTTATGTCAGGCGTTCCGATACTCTCATAAAAGATTTTTCTGATCCTTTCAGCAATAAGGTAGCCGTTTTGTGTTGTCGAATCCATAAGAATTGCGAGATACTGGCTGCTGCTGTAATTCGTCGTGACATCACCGCTTCTTATCGCAGTTGTGATCGCGCTCTTTAAGTGTATCATCGAAGCCTCAAGCACTTCACTGTTCGCGGGTGAGCCATCCGGAGCCGTCAATGTCAGCAACAGAAGGATGATCGGACTGGCCGATCGTTTCTGGGCACGGCCGAGAAATCTGAATATCTTCTTAAAACTTTCGTATTCGACCATGAATCCGCCCGGCGTCGAATCCTTCTCCGAGACAAACTTCTTCAAATATTCGAGGTCTATCCTCGTGCTGGCAAGCGTATGCCTCATCATGCTCCCTTCATCAGAGAAAAAGTGGTAGGAATGCTTACCGTTTTCCTTGACAAGATAAAGAGCCTTATCGGCTTTGTTGTAGAGCGTGGCGAAATCCTTTCCGTCCGATTGAGCTATCGTGATACCGATGGACACCGAAATACGCTCATCGGAAACGGGATTCTTAAGTCCGTCGTCAAGACACAGAATGATCTCCTCCGCCTTGGCGGTCGCAAATTCTTTGCTTCCTCCGTCCTTGAAGAAAAGGATGAATTCATCTCCGCCGACACGGCTTATGATATCATCGTTGCGCATCATTTCCGAAAGAATAACGGAAATATTCTTAATGACAGAATCTCCCACGATATGACCGAGATTATCATTTATCTGCGAGAATCCGTCTATATCGACAAGCATAAAGCAACCGTTCGATCTCTTGTCCGAAAGATATTCGTCTATCTCATCCATCGCGTACGAGCTGCTCCACAGACCCGTCAACGGATCCCGCACATGAGTCCTGCGAGGCTTTCCCGAATACGAGGAAAGAACATCCTGCAACAGCCTCGAACTTTCCGCAGCGAGTTCTTCTTCCCTTATCACATCCGCTTCGTCACGCTTAAAATCGTCATGTGAAAGGAGTTCTATCGCTATATCGACAAGTTCGGGGTCAAATTGTGTTCCTCTTCCCCTTTCAAACTCTTTTAAAACTTCTTCTTTACTGAGTTTTACCCTAAATGCCCTGTCGCTTGTCATGGAATCGAAGGCATCCGCTATTGCGATGATCCTTGCCTCGATGGGTATGCTGCGACCCGAAAGACCGTTCGGGTAGCCCTTGCCGTCATAACGCTCATGGTGAGTCTCCGCAACTTCGGCAGCCTTCCTGATGACTGTCATGTCGGCAAGTATGTTTCTCCCCAGGGTTGTGTGTTTTTTAACGGTATCATATTCCTCGGGAGTGAGCTGACCTTTCTTGCGGATAATGCTCTCGGGTACGCCTATGTTCCCTATGTCGTGTATCAGCGCCAGATTTTGGAGATTGTAAAGATCATCATTATTCCAGCCGAGTTTCTTGGCTATCTCAACAGAGAACCATGCAACATTATTTGAATGCTCAGCCGCAAGCGGATCCTTCTTATCCACCGTGTTGGCGATCATCATCATGGATTTGAGCGAAATGCGTGCGATCTGCTTTGTCTTTTCAAGAAGCCTTCCTTCAAGATCTTTTCTCAGTGACACAAGGTCAAGCGTTCTCGCAACCCTGCTGCAGAGAGTAACCTTTTGGAAAGGCTTGGCAATATAATCAAAAGCACCCATCTCAAAGCACTTGCGTTCCGTCTCCGGATCGGCATCCGATGTAAGAAAAATAATGGGAATATTCACATGTTCAGGCATCTCCCTGATAAGCTTCAACGTCTCAAAGCCCGACATATCGGGCATATTGATATCAAGGAGTATCAGATCAACATCCCGCTTCTCAAGAAATTTGATAGCCTGCTCACCCGAAATGACCGCAAATATCTCATATTTGTCTGCAAGCATGTTTTTTGCGAGAGCGAGACTGACATTATTATCGTCAACCAACAGAATCTTTTCCATGCATTATTCCTCATTGAGACAGTGCCATTATTTGCGGATCTAACAAAGAACGCCTGACACCATTACCGAATTGACACCATATACTGAAAAAGGGACCGAAAACGCAGTTTTCAGACCCCCGGCTTTACTGTTACAAAAAAGCTCTTTATTCATTTTCCTGCTTGTAGATCAAGTAATTAACGTAGCTTCTGACCTCCTCGGCGCTCTGACTGTTGAGCTGCTGATAAAGGTTGAAAAACTCAACGATCTCCTTATCAAGAACTTCACCGACAATAGGAAGATAAGCATCGGAAACTCCGAGCAGATAGTCACACGAAACATCAAAATATTTCGAAAGTGCAATAAGCTTGTCAAAAGAAGGCTCGTTACGCTTTGATTCGTAGTTGGAAATAGCTGTGGGCTTAAGTCCGAGAATATCCGCGAGTTCACTCTGCGTGAGCTTGTTCTTCTGTCTGAGCTGCTTTAATCTAACATTAAAGTTCATATGGAAACCTCCTGAGATTTATATCAAAACGGGATGTGAAAGAGACCTTATCCCGACCTTTTTCGATTATCGCAATTATATCTCACGTTATGTAAGTTTGTCAAGAAAAAAATAACTAATTATGTACTTTTGTTTCCCGTTCTTCTTGCCTTTCGCTCTAATGACCTCTATAATTACAGTATTACGAATTATGCACATCTCTGTCATTTGACACAGATCGGTTCAGTTTCTGCTTCCTTTCGCAGTACACCAGGTTCAGTGACAGATTGCCGATCGGTATAACAACCGATCGAGCGTTACACAGGAGGGCGCACATGGATCTTTTTGAATATTCCGGCTCAATGTCACGCGAGAAGGAATCACCCCTCGCCTCACGAATGAGGCCCACTTCGCTCGATGAGATCGTAGGGCAGCAGGACATTATAGGCAAGGACAAGATGCTTTACAGGGCAATAAAGGCAGACCGGCTTAGCTCTGTCATATTTTACGGTCCTCCCGGAACCGGAAAGACGACGCTCGCTAAGGTTATAGCCAATTCCACGAGCTGTGAATTCAGGTCCATAAACGCCACCTGCGCCGGAAAAAAAGATATGGAAGAAGTGGTCGATGAGGCAAAAAAAACCTTCGGCGGGTACGGGAAACGCACCATTCTTTTCATTGACGAGATCCATCGTTTCAACAAAGGTCAGCAGGATTTTCTTCTCCCGTTTGTCGAAGACGGAACGATCGTACTTATCGGTGCAACCACGGAAAATCCCTATTTTGAGGTAAACAGCGCCTTGATCTCGCGTTCTCTCATATTTGAGCTTCATCCGCTCTCAAAAGAGGACATCAAAACGCTCATAAGCCGGGCCGTTACCGATAGATCAAAGGGTCTGGGGGGATTCAACCTTGAAATGACCGATGAAGCTCTCGATTTTATCGCCGACGCCGCAAACGGAGATGCCCGAAACGCACTTAATGCGATAGAGCTCGCTGCCCTTACTACCTCAAAAGGGGACGACGGCAAGGTGCATGTCGATCTCGGAGTCGCAGCCGAATGTATCAGAAAAAGAGCTATCAATTATGACAAAAACGGAGATTCCCACTACGACACGATTTCCGCTTTTATTAAGAGCATGAGAGGCTCGGATCCCGATGCTGCCGTTTATTATCTCGCCAGGATGCTATATGCAGGTGAGGACATCAAATTCATTGCCCGAAGGATCATGATCTGTGCCGCGGAAGATGTGTCTCTCGCAGACCCCAACGCTCTCACCGTCGCCGTCGCCGCTGCGGAAGCGGTCGAGAGGCTCGGCATGCCGGAAGCCCGGATAGTCCTTTCGGAAGCCGCCATCTATGTGGCAACCGCTCCGAAGAGTAATTCGGCAATCTGTGCAATCGACGATGCCTTAAGCGAAGTCGCAACCGGAATTACCCCGAGGGTTCCCGCCCATCTCATGGACGCTCATTACAAAGGTGCCGCAAAGCTCGGTCACGGTCTTGATTACATCTATCCGCATGACTACGACGACCACTATTATCCGCAACAATATCTGCCCGATCCTCTCGTCGGAACCCGTTTCTACCACCCGGGCAAGCTCGGACATGAAGCCGAGACCGAAATGCGGCTCCGCTCCGTAAAGAATAAATATGGCAAATAATCGCAATCGAGTAGGCTGACTCCTACTCGATGCGACGGGACATCTCGCGTACAAGTCCGCTCGATGTCCGTTCACTCAGCCGTCTGTTCACAAACAAGCTTGCTACAGACGGCCTTCGTTTATCGCAACAAAAAAGCAGGAGGGATCAACTCTCTCCTGCTTTTTATCAAATTATTCAACCCATCGGAACGTCGTCGGCAACAACATCACCGCCTTCATCCTCATTTACCTGTTCCGCGTTCTTTTTCTTTGATTTCTTTTCGTCTTCTTCCTGCCCGGTTTCCTCATCGACCGCTTCCGCACCGTCAGCCTCATCCGAAGGAACAAGATCTCCGTTTTCGTCGAGCATCATGCCGTGGGGCAGATGCTTATCGCAAAGCTCGTCCGGATGATAAACATACGGCGTATCGCTTGTGGTGATAGGGAACGGATATTCCTTCTTAAGTATCTCTTCCCATTCGGGCGGATATTCATAATTCTCATCCTTGATAAGAAGGACCACGCTCTTTCTCTTCTTCTCGGGACAATCATCACGCGCGATCTTTTTTGATTTGGTACAGATTTCAACCCTGACGTGACACGTGCATTTTTCTGTCGGAACCGTGCCCTTTGCAAAGAATTCACTTGCAATCGTCGACCCGCCTTCCGCTTCATCGCAAAGTCCGGCAACCGCAAGCTTTCCGCATTTCGTACAGATATTGGCCTTAACGATCGAATCGGGCATTTCGAATTCCTTGTCCGGAAGTTCGAGAGTCGAATGAATTTCCTCCATAATATTGCGCCACAGATCCTGCTGATAGGATTTGTTTTTCTGCTCGAAGTTGTGGTCGAATCCTGTCCATACGGCAGCTGTATAATAAGGCGAGAAACCGACAAACCAAAGGTCGTTGTTTTTTGACGCGGTACCCGTCTTGCCCGCAAGATGCATCTTGTAATTCTTAAACGCGAGCCTTGAACCGGTACCGTTCGTGATCGTATCCTCCATGGCATCGGTAAGAAGCCATGCGGTCGAAGTTTTCATAACCTGTGACGATTTGGGTTTCTTACTGATAAGCACATAACCGTCATGGTCACGTATTTCCGTGTACATGATGGGTGTGTTATAAACTCCCTTGTTTGCAATGGACGCATATGCCGCGTTAAGTTCCACGTTGTAAACACCGTCCGTAAGACCGCCGAGAGCGATGGCAAGGTTGATATCCGAATAGTACGTGCCGTCTTCCATCTTCTTCGATCTCACAAGCGTTGAGAAGCCGAGCTTCTCAAGGTATTCAAATCCAAGCGGAGCTCCGATCTGCTGAAGAGTGCGCACCGCAACAATATTAAGCGAGCTCGAGATACCTTTCCTGATGGTCTGGAGACCTCTGAAGCCGGTATTATACCAGTTGTAAACTTCCTTCGTTGTCTGCGGATAGAAGAACGGTGAGTCATCCTGCACCGATGCGAGCGTAAGGCCGGCAGCATCGATAGCCGGAAGGAAGGACGCAAGGACCTTGAATGTGGAACCCACCTGGCGGGGACTCTGTGAAGCACGGTTTAGTGTTCTGAGTCCCGTCTTGGGACCTCTTCCGCCGTAAATGGCCTTAACTTCACCGGTTGCCTGCTCGATTACCGTGAACGAGGATTGGGGTTGCTTTACTATGTCCTTGTCTTCAATATATGTCTCGCCATCCTTAACCACATGGTTACGGAATTCCTCGATCTTGGCATTCATATCGTCGATGTCAAGAAAAAGCTCATTGATTCCCGTCCTGCCGTGTTCGTGGTAATAATATCCCTGCGTGTCATTGTAATCTTTAAAATATTGCAACAGATCATTTCTGTGGTAATGTGTGATCGTGCCGTCCTCATGGTAAACCGAAAGGTTATAGGGATAAAGCTCGTAGCACGAACCCGTGGAACTTGTAAACCCAAATTCGGGGAAATTCGCATCGTCTGTATAATATTTATCCACGATGGACTGAATATGTCTGTCCTGGGTGGTATAAATGCTTATACCTCCGAAATACAGCATATGTTGCGCTTGCTCCATGGTGATGCCGAGCTCTTTTGAAAGATCTTTTGTAACCTGGTTTATAAGCTCATCGGTAAAGTATGAAAATGATGTAACAGTCGTCGACTTTTTACGGCTCGCAATGTCCATGATCCTGCCATAGACATCGTCGGCTACCGCCTCATCGTATTCGTCCTGTGTACAATATCCCTGATCCCTCATGTTTTTAAGACAGTTCAGACGTCTCTCCGCATTCTCTTCGGGATAATTGACAGGATTACGTAATGTGGGTGAATATGCTATAGGCGCAATGACCGCCGCTTCGGAAAGCGTCAGTTCACCGACACTTTTTTCAAAATACGTGTTTGCCGCAGCCTCAATTCCGTACGCGCCGTTTCCGAGATTGACAAAATTAAGATAATTTTCAAGTATCTCACCCTTGCTCATCTCATCCTCAAGCTTGATCGCAAGGAACATTTCCTGGATCTTTCGGATGATCTTATCGAGCCCGTTTTCCTCGTTACCGCCGGAAAATACCATGTTTTTCAAAAGTTGCTGCGTAATGGTACTTCCGCCGTAATTGAGTCCGCCTTCCTTAAAAACAGAAAAACCCGCACGCATGATACCTCTGATATCAATACCGCTGTGTTCGTAGAAACGCTCGTCCTCGAGCGCGACAAAGGTATGCTGTACCATCTCCGGAATCTCATCTATCGTCACGGGCACTCTGTTAGCCTGCGCGCCTGCAAAAGACTGTGCTACCGTACCGTCCGAATAATATGAAGTTGAACTGTAGCCCATCGGCGTGAGTTCTGCTATCTTAACAACCGGAGCCGTGTCGATAAGAGCGTTCACTGCTCCGAAGCCCGCCGTGATAATGCAAATCGCTGCGCCGACGATTCCTACCAGAAGAAGACGAAAGACTATGATCCAGAATTTGCTGATGAGTTTTCTCCACGGAGACTTCAGCTTCCGGGCATAGCATTTCATACCATATCTGCTGTAATCCATTTCTCTCCTCTTTGGAAGCATATTTTCGCTTCCGTTTCCTTGCCCAAAGCATGACCAAGTACAAGATTTCTTTGGAAGCGTGTTTTTCGCTTCCGTTTCCTTGCCCAAAACATGACCCCAAAAAAATCCACTATGCTGGATTATAATAATTTGTGCCCTTACATGCAATCAATTTCTTGTTACGAAATTGTTACGTATTCAAGGCAGTCAATTGCCACGCTGCCCCTTCCGGCTGTTGCTTCCCTTATGGCAGCTTCGATCCTTGGCAGCTTTTCTTCACTGCAATGAAATATGATCTTAACCGCATCCGCTTCATAAAGCGTTTCTTTTGATTCGATCCCTTCGCCCGAAAGAATACGGAGCATTCTGCTCTGACCGGCATAATCGGTAAGAGCGATCGTTCTGCACATAAGCGCTCTCTTTTTAATCACGGAGTTTGCTATTCCCTGTACAGCTGCCTCTCTGTAAGCCCGGGTGAGCCCACCGGTTCCGAGAAGAACCCCACCGAAATATCTGGTCACGACGCAACATACATTGTTCAGTCCCGCATCCTTCAGAGCTGACAATATGGGCATTCCTGCCGTGTGCGACGGTTCACCGTCGTCACTCTGTCTTTCAAGCGAATCCTCTGTCCCGATCACATAGGCATAACAGTTGTGACGCGCATCCCAGTACTTCTTCTTCAGGGCTGTGATTTTCTCCTTGGCGTCATCTTCGCTTTCTGTACAGAAAACCGTAGCGATGAATCGTGACTTTTTTTCCGTAACGGTACCGATTCCGGTCCCTTCTACCGTAAAATACTCTTTTACCACACAATCTCCTCTTCGAAAGCGTTTTTCACGCTTGCATTTCCGGGATCAGATTTTGAAAGATCATCCCGGAGTTTCTCTGGTATCACAAAACACGCTCTCTATCAGCACAAACAGCTCAAGCGCACTCCTGAAATTAACACTTTTGTCACCCTCAACCCAAGTCACCGTGCCTTGCCATGAGGCATTCTGCCTGTACAGAATGTTAACAAGAAAGGTCGCAAGTTCTCCGCTGTAGCGCCCATGATCGAAATGCTTCACATGACCGTCGCTCTTTTTCGAGCTCTTTGCTTCGACTTTCTTTTTTTCGGAAAACGTCCTGTATTCAAAGAAAGGTCGGGGATTTCCTGCCTCTTCAAGAGCTTTACCCATTTCCGAGAGCAGCCCGTTCAAGCTTTTAAAAGTAAGTGCATTTTCAAAGACGGAGACAAAAAGACGTCCCTTGAAAGTATCTGCCGAATGCTCATCAAGGCAAATACCGAATGTACCGAATTCGTTAATTCTCATTTTTCCCTCTGCTTTAATTCCTGTACATGACATGTACAATTGATTATTCTAAAGAAATAATGTATAATCTTCGCGCATCCCGTGTTCAAAAACGGTGACAGAAAAACAATTCCCATGCTTGCGCGAACACACATACAATCACAAAACGGAGTATTTATGAAAATCATAAAATCATATATGCGCAGACTTATCGCTCTGTTGCTCATTGTGCTTATCGCCATAAACACTGCCGAAGGAACCGCAGCGACAGCAAAATCATCCAAATCTGATGACTCGATCGTTTCCGAGAACGCCGAAAAATCTAAAAAAACACAAAAATCGAAAGATTCCGATGACAGCAACTCTTCCTCAGAATCTGACATTTCGGTCGGCTCCGATGACTCCGAAGAAGTATTCGAAACGGAAACCCTCAAAATGATCAATCATTTTGATTATTATGCAGACAGCGTTTCAACCCTTTCAGCAAAAGCCATGACCTCAAAAGCCATTTCCAAGGCAATCGCACAATACGGAACATTTATGGGTACTCCCGGCATGTCCGATTCGCTCTATCGTGAAGCAATGGAGCAAAAATGGGAGGATGCCACCGATCGCACCCATAAGTACGAAACCATCTCCTTCAACCTTAAGGACCGATATACCTATAACAGCATTGTAGAGATAATGAGAAAACTGTCAAGGAAAGAAGGCATAAATCTTTACAAGATCGGCAAATCAAGTCAAGGTCGCACCATGTATGCGCTCGAGATCGACATTCCCTCCGATGAAAAGAAGGATACCGTGATCATCACCGGAACGATCCATGCGCGTGAAACAGCAGGTACGACTTATATAATCAAAGAGCTTGTCGATCTTCTGCAGAACAAATCCGACAAAGCAAAGGAAACATTGAAGCGCACTCGATTTATCGCCGTTCCGTGCGTCAACCCCGATGGGCGTGATGGAGTCTGCTTTAATCAGGAAGCTTATTCCTATTCAAACGGTGATCTTTGGAAGGCTACATACGGCGGAACCGATATTAACCGCAACTTTCCGGGTCTTTCGTGGGGACAGCTTGCCAAAGGTTATGAAAAGTCAAAATTTATCAGCACTTCTCCCAAAAAGCTTTATTATCCCGGTCCGTCCGCCGGTTCGGCTCCCGAGACACGAGCCATGATGAAGCTTCTTTATCATTATATAGTCATCGAAAAAGCAGCCATAATGATCGACTACCATCAGCAAGGCAGGATAATGTACGTCGAAAAGCCCTGGACTCCCCGTGCCCAGCAGGAGCGTTGCAGCGATGCAGCCAAATTCTTCCAGGAAATCCTCAACGAAGGGCAAAAAAAATCGAGCAAAAACAAATATACGACCGTCAAGGAAGACAAGGAATACGGTCTTAACGGCGTCGGCTCCACGATGACGGATTATGCATGCTCGATTGCCAATGGCTCAAAATTCAGCCGTGCGTATGGCTTTAATGTGTATTGTTCAAGGGAGGAAGAATACCCTCTTATAATGATTCCCCGTCTCGGCAAGACAAAAAAGAAGCTTCTGACCGCTCCCAATCCGGACTTTATCACTTTCACATTCGAGATAGGCTGGGGATCCAAAGCGCTCGGTTATTCAGACAAGGCGCGATCGCTTATTGCCGAAGAGTATAAAACTTACCACTTCGACAAAGTTCTTTATGAATTGTCGGAATATGCATATAACCTGAGAAAGAATTAATCACGCGTCTTCTTCTTTTTCTGTTTTATTTCATACATGCAGTTATCGGCACGTTTAACGAGCTCTTCAAGGCTTGTGCTGTCTTCAGCGCTGTTGTTGATCACAAAACCGACACTCGCGGAGACAGCAAATTCAAGCCGATTGTCATGAGTGTAGTTTTCGAGATATTTATCGAGTGTCGAGATCCTCGTCCTCACATCCTCGTCGCTGATAAACGCACCCATAACAAGGAATTCGTCTCCGCCCATGCGCACTCTGATATCGGTATCCGCGAAAGCGGTGCATATCGCACCCGCTATTCCCTTAAGCGCCACGTCTCCCATCGCATGCCCGTATTTGTCATTTATCTTTTTAAGGTCATCAAGGTCAATGTAGACAATGTAGACTCTTCCGAAATTCTTCTCGAAGAAATTACCCGCATACGCGGCATAACCGAAACGGTTCAAAAGATCGGTGAGTGAATCCCTTACATAAAGCTTCTGGAGCTTAAGGTTTACTCCGTTGATGGCTATCCTCTGGCTTATATTCTCAAGTGCCAGTGAAATACTGTTCATGAATGTCCTGTAATTACCTGATTTAAAGAATCCTTCATCATATTCCGAGATCGTATAACCAAAGGACTGACTTCCGAAATGAAGCGGTGAAAGGATGAAGATTTTCGATTCATTCTTACTGTTCCAGTAAACAGGGAAGATTCCCTCCTCCGAACGTTTGAAATTACCGCTGACGTTACTGCTGTAGTAATTCATGCTGTCCGTAAATCCCTTCTGCTCCTTCTCAATCAAACCGTCGAAGAAAGATCTGTTGATGCAGATGGCCATCTCCTCAATCCCGAATGCCTCGCAACCCTCGCCAAAATCAAGCATAAAGCCCTCAAAGCTGTTCTTGCTGCAAAGGTTGTTACGTACAAATTCCTGGATGTTATTCATCTTCTCATTAAATTCGTTGAGAAGGATCATGTCCTGATAGTCCGCACGATAATCACGTCTCGATCTGCAGCCGCAGCTCTCGTTAAGCTTTATCCGACCCTGAATGAGCACCGACTTTTCAGAAGCTCCGCTCTTCATCATCTGAAGAAGTCTTTTTGTAGCCTCAAGTCCCGCCTTACGTCTGTTTCTGTTGATACTGGTAACTGACGGATAGAATGTCTGTCCGATATTGACATTGTCAAATCCGGTGACCGCAAAATCATTCGGAATCTCATGACCGTCTCTCATGGCCGCTTCGATATAACCGACTGCCATATAATCATTTGCACAGATAACAACATCGGGTGCCTCGAGTCCCATCCTCTTGAAATCCTGATATGCAAGAGCACCGTCCTCACGGAGGAATCTGTAGTTACGCACACGTTTGGGGTCAAGCTCCACCCCGTGAGCATCGAGACAGTCCTTAACAGCGCGAAGTCTGCTAATGTTTTCCTGATGATCCTCGGGACCTCCCACATAATTAATTACCTTTGCTTTGTGGTCAATGATCATGTGCTCCGCAAGCTTGTACATGGACGAATAATTGTCGATACCGCAGAACGCAGCGCCCTCAATCTCCTGATCGATACTGATAACGGGCTTTCCCGCGTCAATAAACGGCCGTACTATCCCTTCAACCGCGCGAACGGAGTCATTGCCGTTGAGCGCAAGGATAATACCGTCATAGCTTTTAACGTCAGGCAGCAAAAAGATCTCGCCTTCCTTCATATAGTAAGACGATGTCTGTGCCGACTCGAATGCATTAACAATATGCACTTCGGTATTAGTGCCTATTACCGCTTCTTCAACACCGTCAATAAGCTCGCTTGTGTACTTATTGTCCCAAGTGGTAGAGAACATGAGTATCTTCTGCACTGTCCGCTCCTCTCTTTTCTTTGGTTGCGATAAAATCGCAACCGTTTCCTCGCCCATACCTTCACTAAACACACATACCGTTGAAACGTCACGGCATTACATCCGGCCATTTTGTATGGTCATAATCATGAGAATTACCGTTAGCCTTCGAATAATCCATCAACTGTTCGTCGCCCCACATAAAGAAGTAGGGCTTGTCTTTTCTCGGGCACGTATCGTAGTGATACCAGCCTTCGCCCATGTCCACAAGATTCCAGTAATGCCTTGAGGTCCTGATCATATCATTTTTAAATCCGGCACGCGTAAGAAGCTCTTTCGAGGCACATGCATATACATAGCAATCGCCTCTTTCATATTCAAGACCTTCCCACGCCGCCGACAAATCATCCTTCTGCTCAAAATAATTAACATAACGGATGTTCTTTTTTGTCCATTTAAAAAGCGTTTCAAGCGCATCAATGTCGCGCGGCGCATCACCGAGCACCTTCTCGATTATTTCGTCGGCCCTGGCATCAAGCATTTCCTGTGTTATTTCTTCCCGCTCCCGCACGACCACGGTCACTTCACACGTCGCGGAGTTCCCTGCCGCATCCGTGGCGGTATAAGTAAGCGGGTATTCACCGACTTCTTTCAGATTAACCTTTGAAGAATCGATCGTAAGAACCGGTTCTTCGCCGCTGTCATCGGTAAGTACCACTCCGCCCCTATATGAAACGGTGTCACCGATATAAACAAGATGACTGCGATACTCCTTAAAAACGGGTGGTGTCGTATCGGGAAGCTTTTGCTGTTCGTCCTGTGATCCCTCTGCCGAAGCATCCGGATTTTCCCGCATGTTGTCGAAGTCTTCACCCCTGCCGACGTTCTGCCCGTCCTCAGTGTCGTCTTCCCGCTGTTCGCTCGCGGTACTTTCCGAATTTGCGGGCTGTGCAACTGTGGCACCTCCCGGTGTGCCGTTGTTCCGTGTACCGGCATCACCTTCTTCCGGGCTCACGGGAAGTAGGTTTCGGTTTTCTTCGACGCCTTCGCTCTTTGATGCTTTATCACTTATCGCAATCTGATCAGCCTCTGCCTCTTCCTTCCCTGAAGAACCGGCATTGTCATTTTCTGTCATACCGCCGTCAGAGCCGCCGGTGTCCGTTTTTTCAATTCCGTCCGTCTGAGCATCGTTCCCGGACGAACACCCTGCCAGAAAGCAGATACACAACATAAAGCAGACAAACACACGAAAAAAAGTATCCGCCCTTCTTATTTTATTAATCATTTCTTTGTGATGCAGATTACTGTCTTCCGCACCTTTCTCCTCTTTTGAACCGGCTTTATACCGATTCCGATTCCTCGACCGATACATTATCACGTATCGGACAACTTATAATCTATTCTATTATGACAGATTCACTCAAGTAATTCAAGTTAAGTAAAAGTAATAACGGTATATTCATTGTTTTGTTTATAAAATATACGATGCAAACGGATAACATCCTTTGCCATGTCATACGACCGGCTCGAATCTGAGCCTGATATCCGGAAGCTCTTCAAGAGTAAAATAATAATTCTCAGCCCAGTCTTCTCCCTGCGCAGGATCATTCTCTCCCGAAGCGGGCGGCGCAAAAATACAGAGATTCATCCTGCACGCTCCCTTAAGCCTGTTTTTATAGAATGCAGGCATAAGATCCACAAATCTCGTTCCGGGCGCCTTACGAAACCATCGCCCGTTAATCTCAAGCATAAGATTCGCCGGTATAAGCGATTCCGGAAAATTCACTTCCGCAAAGACAGGATTTTTCTCCATGTCAAGGTCGATCGCAAGCCCGTCCGAATCCTCCGAACTGCCCCAACGAAGCGTTACCGGAAGTTTTTCTGTTTTTCCCGGCTTAATGTCCGGCACAAAAAACGGATCGTTAATGATTTCCCGATAAGTGTCCATAACGGGCCAATCAATTCCGACCGATGGATCGGAAGGATCCGTAAACTCGAGTCCGAGTCGTCCGTCATCTCTGAACTGGTAGAAAGTGATCGCGCTCGCCCAATGCTCGGGATCCTTCTTGAAAAGCGTGTAAAAATCCTTCATCACCTTCGCTTGCTTAAAAGGACCCGCAACATCACCGTCCGCGTTTACTTCAGACATAACGAAGGGCTTCTTTGTTCCGTAGATCTCACAGTAACGCTTGCAGCTCATCTTTGTGAGTTCATAATTCTTCCTTGCGCTTTCAAGTCTGTGGGAATGGTTGTCCTTCTCGGCAACTTCAAAAGGCCATCCCCAGTTAAGACCGATATACCTGTCGATCGACCAGATGTCCGCAACAGCGCCGGCTTCATTAAATTCTTTTTCCATTTCCAATTCGGGAATCTTTTTGTCCATAACCGCGCCCGCGCACAGAATCAAGCGCACATTTGGCGCATATTCGGACATGATCTTCTTAAATCTCACAAAGAAATCCGCAATCTGTTGATACGATGCTCTTTTTGTAAACGAGAACCAATTACCCGTGCACTCATGATTGAGACGCAACATCATTCTTCCGAAGGGTCTCAGATCCTTCGCGATAGCGATAATGTGTTCATCACCGACGTTCGGGTCGCATGTCAACGTCAGGATAACTTCCTGACCGTGCGACCTGATGTCCCTCATGCATGTAAAAGGCTCTCCCTCGGTGTTTCCACCGATCCCGCCTCTGTAGGGGAAATAATCATCATAAGGATAGTCCCATGCAAAGGTGACCTTTTTATCGGGATAAGCTTCACTCGCTCTTTTCGGCCATGCCTCATCAAGCGGATAATAGCAGTACATGATGCTTATCGCTCTGTGCGGTCTTCCGAGCTTATTGAGAATATATCCCTGTCCGACATAAGCCCCTCTCTCGCTTCCGTCCCCGAGATCGACCGACACGGTCGCAGCCGAGAGATGCACCTTTTTTATCTTATGTATATTTTGCGCCTTTTCCGATTTTTTCGAACCCGGCGTCTTCAGCGAATCCTGTGATTTTTTTGAATCCTGCGTTTTTTGTACTTTTCCCATGTTGATTTCTCTTACGGTCCTTTTTATGTATTTGAATCATTTATTACAAATTATACTATCAGACCTAACCCGATATATCAAGAAATCCTTACGCGTGAAGCGAGAGCCACTCTATATCTTAAATACATAACACCCGGGTCCGTACTCCCATATTCTTTCTAACATAAAAAAGACTCGAGCGCGTCCGCGAAGGATTTCCAAAACGATAAAAACGCGAAGCGGTTTTGGAAATCCTTACGCGTGACAGCGAGAGCCGCTCTATATCTTAAATACATAACACCCGGGTCCGTACTCCCATATTCTTTCCAACATAAAAAAGGCTCGAGCGCGTCCGCGAAGGATTTCCAAAACGATAAAAACGCGAAGCGGTTTTGGAAATCCTTACGCGTGACAGCGAGAGCCGCTCTATCTTAATCATACAACATATTTACAGTGTAAAAATTAGATACGTCACATACGCGGCAAGCATCAGACACCCCTGTACCTTTGATGCCTTCCTCCTGATGAGCAGCGGCACGATCGCCAAAACTGTCACTCCGAGGCATACCGGGATATCGATCTGCGCGCCTTGTACGCTGACGGGAAGATTATCACCGGAAACAAGGCTGCAAAGAGGGAGAATGAGGGAAAGATCGATGATATTGGCACCGACGATATTTCCGACCGAAAGACCGTACTCCTTCTTTTTTACGGCAGTGAGCGTCGTAACAAGCTCGGGAATTGATGTTCCTATCGCCACCACCGTCACCGCGATGATCCGTTCGGGAACTTCGAGAAGCCTTGCGAAGTCGCTTCCTCCGTCAACAAGGAATCTCGACCCGATAACGATTCCGGCTGCTCCGCCGAAAAATTTTACGATGTATATGATAACTGTTTTTTTATCCTTCGGAACCTCCGCCTCTTTCTCTTTGCTTGCCGCATTGTGTTTCTTTGCAAGTCGTACGTTAACGATCATGTGGATTATAAATATCGTGATAAGAATGATCGCCGCCCATGTTGAAAGAGCTCCGTTCAAGCATCCAAGAAGAAGAACAATACCTGATGCGATAAGCATGATACACTGTAAAAGATAATCCTTAAGAGTTATCGTTATCTTCATGAAGATAAATGCGATCGCCATGATCATGGCAGTATTGGCCGTAACAGATCCAACCGCATTGCCGATTGCCATTTCATTCTTGTCCTCTATGGCAGCCATAACCGATACTATTATCTCAGGGAGAGTCGTCGCTATACTGACTATCGTCGCTCCGACAATGAAAGTCGGTATTCCTGCAGCCTTCGCCATCCAGCTCGCGGCATCAACGAAATAATCTCCGCCTTTTGCAACCAGTATTATTCCCGCAACAAGCGACAAAATTGCCCAAAACCACTCCATTATACAACTCCTCCTACATAGAAGATCTGTGTTTTTACACACAACAAAGGGAACCGAAGCACTTCGGTTCCCTTAAACAGGGCTACAAGGATTCGAACCTTGAAATGACGGAGTCAGAGTCCGTTGCCTTACCGTTTGGCGATAGCCCTTTGTTCAACCAACATGTGCCATTATATCGCAGGCAAACGAAAAACGCAAGCATTATTTTTCGTTTTTTCGTTCTGCCCGTTACCCGGCAGAACGCGGCATAAACCCCGCTCCCGATTCATGCCGGGCAAGCGACGATTTCATCGGTTTTCATACATCTTTTTGTAATATTCGCGATACTCTCCGGATACGATCTCTTCCCACCATGCCTTATTGTCCACATACCAGTGGATCGTTGATTTGATTCCGTCGGCAAATTTTGTTTTCGGAAGCCATCCGAGTTCCCCGTTGATCTTAGTGGGATCGATAGCGTACCTCAGATCATGTCCCTTACGATCCGTCACATATTTAATAAGACTCTCGGGTTTTCCGAGCTCACCGAGGATGATCTTAACAATGTCAATATTGTGCATCTCATTATGACCGCCGACATTATATATCTCGCCGTCGCGACCTTTGTGAAGGATAAGATCGACAGCCTCACAATGGTCTTCCACATAAAGCCAGTCTCTGACATTCATGCCGTTGCCGTAAACAGGGAGCTCTCTGTCGTTCATTGCGTTTATGAGCATGAGCGGAATAAGTTTTTCGGGAAACTGAAAAGGTCCGTAATTGTTCGAGCAACGACTCACTGTAACCGAAAGCCCGAAAGTCCTGTGATACGAGAGCGCGAGCAGATCAGCTCCGGCCTTCGACGCCGAATAAGGACTGCTTGCCTTAAGCGGAAGCGTCTCGACAAAGAATTTATCGGTCGCCTCAAGCGGAAGGTCTCCGTACACTTCATCCGTTCCGATCTGGTGAAAACGCCTGATCCCGAATTTTCTCGCACAGTCAAGCAGTATCTGTGTACCGAGCACATTCGTCCTGACAAAGATTCCGGGATCGGTTATCGATCTGTCAACATGCGTCTGTGCCGCAAAATTAACGACATAATCAAATCCGAATTCCTTAAAAAGCGATGTCATCGCCTCTGTATCGGTAATATCAGCCTTTCTGAACACAAAATTGCTGTTTTTTTGCGCTTCGTCCAGATTTTTTATATTTCCCGCGTATGAAAGATTATCAATCCCGACTATAAGATCGTCGGGATGCTTTTCCAGCATGTGATATACAAAATTAGTGCCGATAAATCCGGCTGCCCCGGTTACAAGATACTTCATGTTGTTATCTCCCCTGCGGTCTGTTGATTCCTTGTCCGTCGTCCCCGTTTCCGAAGCCGCTCGGGAATACAAAACCGCTCATGTCTTTTTGATTTCCGTTGTTGTTTACGGAACCCCGATTTCCTCCGGGTCTACCGTTATTAAGTCCCGAATAAGGATTTTTATTCGCGGACCATCGATATTGCGATCCTTGCATGGATATCTTGCTTGTATCGATATTTCCGGATTGGCTCGGATTCCTTCCTGCCTGACCGGCGTTTTGGAAGCCTCGACCGCGCATTCCGCCCGGCTGTCCGGGCTGTCCGGGATTACGACCGAATCCGGGCTGTCCGCCCTGCCCGCTCCTGTTCACGTGTTGGTTGTTTCCGTTCTTTTTCTTTGAAGACCTGACAAGGATAACTATCCCGGCGATAATGATAACGATGACGAGCGAGGACCCACCGATAATCCTGAACACACCCGAAACCAGCCCGGTAGCGGTTTTCACGATTCCGGAAACAAGTGAAACACCCCCGTCAACAGTTTTCTCGACAATGCTCATGCCTCCGCCGTCTTCTTCAACAACATAGGCATTCGACATATTCCTGAAAGAAGCGGGATTGCTGATTATTTTAGCGATATCGTTATAAGCCGATTCTATGCCGTCACCGATACCGCGCATGTTACCATCACGCGCTTCTTCAAATCCTTTTTTTAGAGCCGCATCCACGCTTTTCAGCTCCGCGTCGCTCATGTCCGCAAAGATCCTTCCGCTGGGATCGTGAAGATAATACTGCATGCTCTGGGTGTCTATGACCATGATGGCACCCTCATCCGAATTCAGATCAAGCCTATCAAAGAGTCTTTCGGCTGTTTTTTTCAGATCCTCCGGTGTTTGAACGGCACCGTCGGCAAATGTCTCCGTTGCTACGGCAACAACGCCGTCATCCCTGACCGCCATATTCGCGATGGTATTAACAATCGCATCGGTCTCATATGGTTCGATAACGTCCGCATTGTCAATGACGTATTGACCGCAGATCTCGGTAAGTTCCGCGAACCCCTCCTCGTCCTGGTAGTCTTTCATGACACGATGAATAGACGCGCTTTCGGGCTGAGTATAGTTCGGTTCACGAACTTTACCGATCGTTACTGCCGCAGCAACCGATAAAACCAGTGTGGCGATACCCACACCTAACTTCTTGAAAAAGTTCATCCCTTACTCCGCATTAATGAAACGGTCTTCAAGAAACCGCTTCTGATTCCTTTCTCAACGCACGACCATGCATTAAACTATAAAATCAGCCACGAAGTTCAAGAAGCTTCTGTCTGAGTTCTCCCTCGATACGACCGAGTTCCGCTTCCGCTTCCTTACGTTTCTGGCGACCTTCGTTCTGAATTCTCATAACCTCATCGAGAGTATTGATAAGATTCTCATTTGTGGTCTTGAGTGTTTCGATATCAACGATCGAGCGCTCTGCCTCCTTAGCCGTTTCAATCGTGGCCATCTTAAGAGCTTCCGAATTCCGTTTAAGAAGTTCATTGGTCATCTCGGTTACCGCTGCCTGAGCGGCTGTTGCCTGACGACCGTGCTCAATGCCGAGAGCAAGAACCATCTGCGATTTCCAAAGAGGGATCGTATTCACGATCGAGGACTGGATCTTCTCAACCATGAGAGTATCGTTATTCTGAAGAAGACGCGTCTGAGGACCGAGCTGAATGGAGATCATCCTGGTAAGCTCAAGGTCATGAATCTTCTTGTCGAATCTCTCGCAGAGGTTGGCAAGATCGTTGTATTTCTGTGCATCCTCCTGAGTTCCGGTCTCCTTAGCCTTCGCCTTCAGCGCTTCAAGCTCACCCGCACGGACCTCTTCAAGCTTCTTCTTGCCTGCGATGATGTACATAGTAAGTTCCTTGTAATATTTGAGATTGAGTTCGTACATCTGGTCGAACGTTGCGATATCCTTCATAAGGATAACCTGGTGTTCCTCAAGCTTCTCGACGATCTTGTCAACGTTGACTTCTGCCTTTGCATAAGCCGCTTTAAGCTCTTCGATATCTCTTTTTCTCTTCTGGAACCAGCCGGCGATACCCTTCTTTTCGGGCTCATCCATTGTGCGAAGCTGTACGACGAGCGAGGAAAGCGCATCTCCTATTGTCCCGAGATCCTGCGTTTTAACGTTTTTAAGCGCACTCTCGGAGAAATTGGCGATGTGCTTCTGTGCTGCGGAGCCGTATGACATAACCTGATTCGAATCCTTAATGTCGATCTGCTTGGCAAAATCCGCAACAACCTTCTTCTCTTCTTCGGTGAGCATGCTTTCATCGATCTTAACCGCATTCTTGTCGCGGTCATCCTGAGTGAGCGTCTGAACCTGTTCCGTGCTTCCCGCATCCAGTGTGAGTCCGATGGACGGAGCTTCGGGTGCTGCAACGGAAGCCGATGAAAGATCAGCAATACCGGTTTCTGCCTCTGTCGAAGGCTCAAGTGTCAATGTGGGCATCTGATTATCTGTCATACTTATTCTCTCCTTATGTCATTTGATTTTTAACAATTTCATCTTCTCCGGCCAGACCTTCCTGCGCCAGCAGACTTTCCATAACGCTTATGTCGGAAGAGATGTCCATGGCCTCATCCGAATAAAGTGCGTCGAGCTGTCTGTCAAAAGCGTCAAGCGCTTTGTCCATCATATTCTCGACCTTTCCTTTTGTTCCGTCAATGTTTATGCCCGAAATCCCCGCTTCATCCATTCTGTCATACGCATTAAGAAGCTTCAGGGTCGTGGGGAGGTAGTAATTAAAGAATCTGCGTACCTGCGACTTCTTTGAAGGATGTTCAACCACATAGCTCACGATCTTGGAGGTAACGTCCTCGAGATGTTCTATCTGCGTCGAAAGCTTCTCGTCGGGAATCGCATCATTCAGGCGCTTCATCTCGGCAATCGCCATCTCCTCATCGTCAAGCATCTTATCTATCGCGGCATCACCGGTTCTCGGTCTCTTATGCTCTGCCGGCTTCTCCTCTTTCTTTTCCGTCTCCGCGGGAGCCTCGAGCTGCTCGGTTTTTTCCTTGCCCTTTCCTGCATATCCGAGCAAAAGCATTATCCCGGATATGGCCGAAAGAATAAGGTAGTCGCTCACCTTATAAAGCGGCAGGAAGATCGACCACCCAAGCCACGTGGCAGCCGTAAGATACAAGGGAAGTACCCTCTTTTTTCTTTCTTTCTTTGCCATAGTGTCCTCTGCGCGGCACTGCATTATCTGACAGTACCGCTCCAAATTATTCTTGCATACGTAACAATTCTACATTTAACGCGTAAAAAAGGCAAGTCGTTTATCTGCGGGACCTGCCTTTTTATTTTGCTGTTTAGTCAGTATTATCCTGCGTTTTTCCCGAGTCATCGTTTTGAGGATTTCGGATAGTGAGTGTTCCGTTTTCAAACCCTACCGTAACCTTATTGTCCTTAAGGTCAAGCTTTTTAAGAAGTTTTTCGGGAATCTGAAGTCTTCCCGCCCTGTCAAGGATAACATATTCATCCTGTGTTTCCTCGTTGCCCCATGATATGGTGTCCGTACTGAACACATCCTTATACTGTTCTCTCAGGATTCTCTCGCTGCTTATTCTCCCGTCACGTATCGCGACCACTCTGTTAACCTTCTTTGACAGCCTGACGTCATGTGTGACGATCACGACGGTCACTCCCATCTCGCCGCTGAGTTTCCTGAAAATATCAAATATCTTGTCCGCTGTGTCCTTGTCTACCGAACCTGTCGGCTCGTCGGCAAGCAGGATTTTCGGATTGTTCGCAAGCGCAATGGCTATTGCCACTCTCTGCTGCTCGCCACCGGAAAGCTCTCCGAGGCGGCTTCCCTTTCTGTGACTCATGCCCACGATCTCAAGCAGATGCTCTGCCCTTTCCCGTCTGTTTTTCTCTCCCGTGAGAAGCATGGGAGTCATCACATTCTCCATCGCGCTCAGATAAGGGAAAAGATTTCTGGCGTTATTCTGCCACACAAAGCCCACCGTACTTCTTTTATAAAGCTCTTTTTGCCTGTTCGTAAGCTCAAACAGATTACGACCGTCAACAAAAAGCCTGCCCGCGCTCGGTGTATCAAGTCCGCCGAGCATGTTGAGGAATGTCGACTTACCCGAGCCGCTGTTTCCGATAATGGCAATAAGCTCGCCACGTTCCACAGTCAGATCGAGCCCCTGAAGGGCAAGCACCTCGATATCCCTCGTTTTGTAAATTTTAACCAGATTTTGAGCCAAAATCATGGGCTCGGAAGCGGTGTTATTTTCTTCGGTCACTGTTAATTCTGCGTTCTGCATCCGCATATCTCCTCTTTGGCGGCTGTGTTTGCCGCTGATTCCTCGCCAAACACATAACTATGTACAAGGGTACTCTTTAGCGGCGCTTTTTGCCGCTGATTCCTATTATTATACCGTGCGCTCTTCGTCGGTAACGAGCACTCCGTTCTCGATCGAATAGACAATATCGCCCGCAGACATAAGGCTGACATCATGTGTTGTCATCACTATCGTAACATTCTCTTTTTCGACAAGTTCCTTAAAGAGGCTTACGACATGTATGGCCGTCTGGCTGTCAAGCTCCGCGGTAGGTTCATCGGCAAATATCACGCGCGGCGAATGAGCGATCGCTCTTGCGATTGCCACACGCTGCTGCTCGCCTCCCGAAAGCTCCTGAGGCATGTGGTCTGCTCTTGCATCAAGTCCGACAAGAGAGAGGCATCTCATGACTCTCTCCTCGCGGTTTTCCTTGAAGTCCGACAGTCTCAGCGAGAATTCAACATTCTCGTAAACAGTCATGATCGGAATGAGCGATACCGACTGGAAGACAAAACCGAATTCCCTGCGGCGCAGTTCATCAATATCCGTATCGCTGCGGGAATAGATATCCTTGCCGTCAAAGATCATCGTCCCGCCGTCGGGGGCGTCAAGTCCGCCCATAATATTCATGAGCGTGGTCTTGCCCGAACCCGAAGGTCCTTTAAGGATAGCGAGAGTGTTCTCCGGCACGCTGACCGAAATATTCCTGAGCACATCGAGTTTCTCGCCGGATGCGAGCCTGAAGCTTCGCTCTATGTTTTGCGCTTTTATGATTTCCATGTGTATCCTCTTTTATGCTTTTCGGTTGTTTTTCAACCTCTTTCTACAATACCACTACTTCCCACTTTTATTGTTTTTGACTGAATTATCACGGTCATTATTTATTCTTCACAGCGGAGGCGCGCCCGTCTGTTTTTCCCAAACCTGTTGAGGACGTCAGTACTTAGTGACTGTGCTTTAGTCACTTATGTACCGCTACGTCCGAATACAGAGCGAGAGCGGGTTTGGGAGAAACATGGCGCGGCAGCCGACGCGTATTTAATATTTTTAATCTTCACCCAATTTAAGTGCTTGTGAAATCTTCATACCGGAAATCTGCCTCATCAGAACCCCCATACATACGAGAAACACTCCGAGGATCACGACCACAAGCTCAATAATGTCGCTCGGCTGCGTTATCAGTTTCATCGCAAGTACACTGTCTGCGCCCTGGTATGCGATCTGGATCATGGGGACGAAGAGCATTGATGCAACATATCCGCTCACAAGACCCGCAACGATGCAATAAAGCCCTGTGAGAGACTGCTCTATGACAAGCATTCCGGATATCTGCTTAAACGAAACACCCATCGCCCTGAAGATTCCGAACTGAAGCTGTCTGGCCCTTATCGACAGACTCCAGTACATAAGGTATCCGATCGAGCAGATGATAAGGATCGTAATAAAACTCATTGTAAGAATTCCGCTCGTTCCCGCAAAAAGCGGATCGTCATGAAGCTTCTCTGTCTTCTCGACTTTGTCGGACAGTTTTGTAATCTTCAGATCGAGTTTGTCGGCGAATTCGTAAAACGGCTCGGTATCGCCGTCAAGGTTGATCCAAACATCGTAAGGCGCAACTCCAACAGCTCCCTGTACCATCGATAGATTGGCGACGATCAGGTTGTTTTCGGACGAGGTCGGTTTACCGTCGGGACCGATCACGATCTTTGACGGCCTGTATCCCGGCCAGTTGTCAAAGACACCGTAGACGGTCGTGTTGACAAGGTGATATCCTCCGGAAGCCAGGTAAAGGTTGACCGAGAGGGTATCTCCGATTTTGAGGTTATATTTGTTCTTCATGCCCGAAGAAATGAGGACCGCATCCGGATTACGGCTCAGTACATTGAGGTAATCGTAGTAATCGTGAGGCAGGAGACCTTCTTCAAGAGGTGCCGCTTTTCCGAATTCATTTGTATTGATGCCCATAACCGAGGTGTCAAACCTTCTGCTGTCGATAAGGAACGTTGCATGCTCGTCAAGATAAACCTTTGCGACTCCCTCGCAGTCCAGCGAACCGTATTTGGCAAATTCGGGCTCATAGTAGTGTCCGGGGCCGAGGCGCGAATTGTTCATCCAGTATTCTCTGAGTTTGATGTCGGCTCCTTCGATATAATCAACGTTACGCTCGGAATTGGCAACGATTGTTCTTGCTATCGTCGTGTAGAAAAGACCGAATGAAACGGTGAGTATAAGGAAAACCATGACAAACACCTGCTTGTTTCCGGACCTTATGAGCTGCAGGAGCGACGTATATGCCGCAGGTTTCCATTTTTTCTTTCCCAACCTGTATATGATCTTTAGAAGAATCCGGTGAATCCTCACACAGATCAGACCGCTGCCGAGAATGAAAAGCGCTGCGCTCAGAAAAAGGAGCGGATCGGGCGCCTTACCGGAAAGGACTCTCATAAGGAGCTCTTCCTCACCGTTTTTGAACGAATAGTAGCCATAGATCGCCACCCCGGTAATAATTATATCAAGATATAATTTCATCCATAACGGCTTTTCCTGACGGCTTCTGCGCCTTTTTACGGCGACAATACTGGTCTTATCCTTCTTCAGGACGGGAAGGAGTGTCATGAGTATGGAAAGGAGTGCCGCGATCAGCGCGTAAATGACAGCTTCCCACGTAAATATAAGCTCCATATTCCTTCCTCCCGAAAACGAGAGGAACGCATCCGCGCGACCGAGAAGCTTGGTGATCAGCGCTCCAAGCGGAAGCCCAATGACCACTCCGACGCCCGAAACCACAAGCGATTGCATCAGATAGAGCTTAAATATCTGGAATCCGCTCGCCCCGCGGCTCTTGAGCATGGCAACCTCGCCTTCTTCAAGAGAAAGCATCTGTCTCGATATCATAAAGATGAAAGCAAGAAGCATAAGCGCGACCGGAACTTCAAGTATCAAAAGCATGACATCTATCTGTTTTTTCTTTGTCCTGAACGAATCAAGCAACGAAAGGAAATCAGAGCATTCGAGTTTTCCGTATATCTCGTCGTTATCTCTCACGATGCTTTGTGTCTTGGATATCAAGTAATCGACCCCTTCGGGTGTAACGGCTTTATAATCCGGAAGGATGTACCACTCCTCGTCAAATTGGTTCTTCTTTGCTTCTTCACCGATAAAAAGTTCCTCAAAAAGTCCGTTATCCATAAACAGATCTTTTGCATAATAAGCCGGCGTATTGTACCAGTAAAGATCCTCCGAAAGCGCATTTGTAAAGACACCCGTGATCCTTACCTTAACGGACTTGTTGTCCGATCCCTTAACCGATTCGATCTCGACCTCCTCACCGACGATAAGATCCTGCTCCACCATCAGCGTCTGCGATATGACCACCTCAATGAAGCCGTCATCCGTGATCTTGTCGGAACACATTTTTCCTGAAAGTATCTTAATATGATCTTCGAGATCGCTCATCGATGAGAGCGCAAGCTTCATCTCCGCAAACATTCCGTCATGAACGGTCATTGATTTTGCCGTCGAGGATACCATGTTCCTGTAGCAGACGCTTTCAACAATGGGCAATCCGATCTCTTCACCGAGTCCCAAGGCAAGCTTACGCATCTTTGCGGTAACACTTCTGCCCGCGTTTTTTCTTGTTCTGCCTATCGAGTGAAACATAATGGGATATTTGTTGTTTTCACGCATCGATGTTTCAAACACCTCGGTAAGCATGCTCTGCGACGAAGAGTTGCTGTAAAGCGGGTGTGATGCCGCAATTCCGGCAAGAAGGATGTTGCCTATGATAAGGCAGGCTATCATCCACTTTTTATGTACTATTCTCTGAATAACAAGGTGAAGCATCTTAAACTCCTCTGTAGGAATATTTTCCGTTATCGACTTAATTTACCCTGTCGATCTCACTTGTTTTATTTGATGATGACCGTATCCCCCTCATTGACACCGTTGATGATCCACGTGTCATCGGCATTGCTCCCGCCGGTAACAACATATTTGCGTGTTTTCTGTCCGTTAACGTCCACGAGCACGTACTGACCGTGTGAATCGTCATAAACAGCAGTATTCTTGACCATCAATGCATTCTCCATGTGAACGCGTTCGGCTTTCAGAACAATATCCTTTCGGGGATTAAACTCGGAAACAACGCTCTCGTCATCAAGAGCGATCAGGTTTTCATCGCCTACCAGAGCAGGCGGAAGCGATGTATTCAGGGATGTTACGACCATTCCGTCGGCTTCGACTTTTCTGCTTCCGTCGTTCTGAACGATTGTTGTCTTAAGTCCGTACCTGAGATATTCGGATCCTTTGTCGATCACGAGACGGGCATTGTCCGTTCTGTACATCACTCCGATAAACGCGTAAGGTTCAAGGACCATTCCTCGCCTTAACGTTTCGAGATGAGCCACAAATCCGGGGGCGATGGCAGGGATCATCGTCTGAACCTGCGCCATCCTGAGAGCGTCATATTCGCTCTGCAGGGCGTCTATCGTTTCTCTGCGCGCCTTAACCTCTTCATCGTATTCAAGCTTGAGTCTGTCGTACAGGAGCTTTGCAAGCTCGCCGTCCGGACCGCCCTTTTGGTATCTTCTGTCATAGTCGTCAAGGAGCTCTTCACATGTATATGCATATGTGCTGAGCATGTCCTCATCCTTTCGGATCTCTGCCTCAAGCTCCGCTATCCTTCCCTCATCAACCTTAACAGAGACATAACAAACGGGCTCACCGATCTCAAGCCAGTCACCGAGTTTTGCCTCAAAATGTTCAAGCGTTACAGTGCCGACACCGATCGGATTGATAAGGTTTGAATAATCATTGTAATCGGTACGGGGCATCGTCGTGAAATAGATGCTGAACGTTCCTTTTCTGACCGTGGTGGTCTTGTAAAAAGAACCGGTCTCTTCCTTTTCAAGAGCCTCAATATAGAGGTCATCGTACGCATAAGTCTCGTCGGCGCGGGCATTTTTCTGCGCGGAGGGAACGACAGTCAGCGTCACAACAGACAGGATCACCAGAAGAGAGAAAAAACGTTTTTTAGTTTTCAACATATACACTTTCTCCTTCCCGAACACCACTGATCACTTCAATCCTCGCACCGTCCGAAAGACCTGTTTCCACCTCACGTCTTTCTTTCTTCCCATCGTCACCCATTATATAAACAAAACGACCGTCCTTATCGGTATATACGGAGTTAACGGGAACCGTAAGTACATCCTCTTTTTTGTCAACAACTATGATCACCGCCGCATAATCTCCGGTTTTAACTTCGTCTCCCGGAGGCGTCACAAAATTAAATCTTGTCTTGGGACGCTTGTCCGCCGCCGAAAGTAGTGAGAGCTGTTCCTTAGAGATTGGGACATATTCGAGCGGATACTCCGTTCCGTTTATGATCGCATAATAAGACTTATACGCTGCCGACTGCTTCTCCGAAATAAACTCACATGATATGAACTTCGGAGAATCCTTGGTTGCGATAGCTGCGACCGGTGTCCCGGCCGTGATAAACGAACCGGGTGCCGTTGATGTCACCGCAACAATATGTCCGTTGCCCGGCGCAGGAATGTAGTTGTAGCCGATATCTTCGCTCTTTAGCTTTTCGTAGCGTTCTTCCTTCTGACTGAGCTTAAGATCCATAAGCGCCACTTCTTTTTCATAGGTGAATCTTTCTTCGGCGGCGTTTTCACCGTCCTTCTCCTTAAGCTTCACCTGAGCCTCAAGATAGTCGTGGCGTTTTTTGTTTTCCTTCGTGAGTTCTTCGATCTCTTCCTCAAGCTCCATGATCTCCATGAAGTCAGCACTCGTGAGCGCGGCTATCGAATCACCTTTTCCAACTTTATCGCCCGGTCTCGAGAATATTTCGAGAATATATCCGTCCGCATCAAACGAAAGGATTTCATAATCGGCTTCGATATGTGCGTCTTTTACCAGAATCTTTTCAAGATTTCCTCTCTCACAGATACCAACCTCATTTGCGAATACAGCGGGAACCAAAAGTTCCTTCTTCTCTTCCGTACTTGCACACGAAGTCAGGAGCGATACGGAAAGTGCACCGATAAGGGCCGTGGCACCCGCACGTTTTGCGACATTTGCCGCCATCCCCCAAAACTTGTCTCGTTTCATCCTATACTCTTACCCTTTCTCAGGATAACCTGTTCGTACGGAAGAAGTCCGCCTTTTATCTCAACAAGAGATGTGCCTATGATCCCGATCTCTATTTCCTTAAGTTCCCTGACTCCGTTTTCGTTAAGCTCATACACATACGCCATGTCTTCTGTTGTATGGACCGCTTCACGCGGCAGAGAAAGAACATGATCGGCTCTTTCGAGCTCGACTTTTATCGTCCCCCGCGTACTCATCTTGATGCTGTAATCGGGCTCATCGAGATCCATTATGACTCTTCCGCCCTCCGTATCCTTCTCGATAACGGTCGCATCGTAGTATTTTTCATCCGAAATATCGATCTTAACGGAATCGCCGACATTAAGAAGCTCAAATGCCGCTTCATCCCTTGAAACGAATGAGCAATGATCCGTATTTATGATCTTCATGACGGTGGCACCCTTTGAAGGACGCGAACCTATAAAGGCCTTATTGATGTTGCTGACCGTTCCGTCCATTCCGGCATACAGCATCGAGGCATTTATGATCTCTTTAAACTCTTCGTTTTCGCGCTCGGCGTTTTCCTTGTCGTTCCTGATCTTTTCAAGCTCCTGCTCAGCGTCGGACACCTTGAACTCAATCTCCTCACGTCTTCTGAGACCGATCGACCCGCCAAGCAATCCTTTATAATAATCGACAAGCTTATTTGTTTCTGAGATCAACAGTTCCGACTGCTCAATGAGATCCTCGTTGTCGCGAAGCTTCTTTTCGAGATCATCGACATTGAGCTTAGCCACAAGCTGTCCGGCCTTTACGGTATCACCGTCGGCAACATAGACATGAGTAAGTTCTCTCTTCTCGATTGAAAACGAGAGGCTTTCCTCATTAATCTGCGAGTAGAGGCAACTTATCTCCTTGCTCATTACAACATCGGCGTAATCAGTCTCGACAGTCCTGTACTCATCCGACACATCATCGGATTTTATCGTAACGGTCGGCGCTTCCGCCTCGGAACAACCCGAAAAAGCACCCGTTATCATCAGAAGGGTGCCCAGACAGGCTATCTTTTTAAGAGTCATTCGTTTCATGGTTAATAACATTCCTTTGATCGACCGGGCAGGCAAAAACCTTACCCAATGTTATGGCTCGTTTTTCAAAAATGTAGTATTAAGTATCCAAAGAGGAGGGTAAACGGATCATCCACCCTCCCCTATATTATCTTTTCCGAAAGCCGGGGGACAATAATGATCCCCCGGCTTTCACACCCTTAAAAGCATCATTCAGTTCGCACACTGTACTGCTGTGATGGCAATAACACCGACGATATCCTCTGCAAAACAACCTCTCGAAAGGTCATTGACGGGAGCGGCGATACCCTGCATAACGGGACCGTAAGCTTCTGCCTTAGCAAGACGCTGAACAAGCTTGTAGCCGATGTTTCCTGCGTCAAGGTCGGGGAATACAAGGACGTTGGCCTTGCCTGCAACAGGTGAACCCTTCGCCTTCGAAGCACCGACCTCGGGAACGATGGCAGCGTCGAGCTGGAGCTCGCCGTCGATAAGGATGTCGGGATAAGCTTCCTTTGCAAGAGCCGTAGCGTCAACAACCTTAGTAACGTCGTCATGCTTTGCGGAACCCTTTGACGAATGTGAAAGCATTGCAACACGTGCTTCCTTGCCGGTGAGCATTGTAAAGCTCTTTGCCGAAAGACCTGCGATCTCTGCAAGCTGCTCGGGATCGGGGTTCTGGTTGAGTCCGCAGTCAGCGAAAACGAAGACACCGTCGTCACCGTATGCGCAGTCCGGAACGATCATAAGGAAGAATGCCGAAGCAGACTTCACACCGGGTGCGGTCTTAAGGATCTGAAGGCAGGGACGAAGTGTGTTGGCTGTGGAGTGGCAAGCACCCGAAACAACACCGTCAGCGTCGCCCATCTTAACCATCATAACTGCAAATGTTGTGTTGTCTGTGGTGAGTGCTTCGCGTGCAAGCTCGGGTGTCATACCCTTCTTCTGACGAAGCTCTACAAGCTTGTCAATATAAGCGTTAAGCTTATCAGACTTGGTAGGATCGATGATGGTTGCTGCGGAAAGATCGAGATCCTTTCCGAGTTCCTTGATATCAGCCTCTTTGCCGAGGATAACGACCTTGGCATTTCCTTCTTTAATGGTAGTAGCTGCTGCTTCGAGCACTCTGCGGTCCTCTCCCTCGGGAAGGACGATAGTCTTAATGTTTTTTCTGGCACGTGCCTTGATCTCATCTATAAAGCTCATGATATTCTCCTTTACATTTGACGAACAATCCGTTCGTTTATATTCTTGGTTTTATCCGCATAAATCGTTTGTCACAATCTGTCGGATCTGTTTTCTCACCGAACCTGCCGGTATGCGGATCTGCCGCTCTGTCGCCGGAGCTATTATTTGCCGGTGACAACTTCCTTGGTCTCGCGTGCGATGACAAGCTCCTCGTTTGTGGGGATGACAAGTATCTTAACCTTGGAGTTCTTGCCTGTGATATCCTTAACGGGAACCTTGCAGGAATCGGTGTTCTTCTCTTTGTCCACCTCGATGCCGTACGCATCAAGACCTTCAAGGATCTGATTAATGATGAATCCGTTCCACTCGCTGATACCTGCGGTGAATACGATGCAGTCAACTCTGCCGAGAACCGCCATGTATGCGCCGACATACTTTTTGCAGTCATAAGCGAACTTGTCAAGCGCGAGCTGTGCTCTTCGACCTGCCTCGCCGCCCTTTTCAACGTTCTCACGAAGGTCACGGAAATCCGAGAATCCGCCCGAAAGTCCCTTAAGACCCGACTCCTTGTTGAGGTATGTGAGGATCTGGTTGATGTCCATGCCCTTTTGGTTTGCAAGGAACTGAACCGCCGAAGCGTCGATATCGCCGGAACGCGTGCCCATGCAGACACCTGCGAGGGGTGTGAAGCCCATGGATGTGTCCACACACTTGCCACCCTTAACGGCACTGATCGAAGAACCGTTGCCGAGGTGGCATGTGATGATGTTGAGGTCCTTAGGGTCCTTGCCAAGGTACTCGGCAGCCTTGCCAGAAACAAACTTGTGGCTTGTTCCGTGAGCGCCGTAGCGTCTTACGCTGTACTGCTTGTAATCCTCGTACTTGATGTTGTAGAGATATGCCACTTCGGGCATCGTAAGATGGAAGCTTG
>JAEEIH010000077.1 GCA_016281275.1 Lachnospiraceae bacterium
CATCTTTTGTGATTCCTCCGATGTTCCCAATCTGACCTTCTGTCGAAGGCATTCCTCCCTGTGTGATGATACTTCCCTCTTTATCATTTTTCCTGCTTTCATTCTCTGTCAAAGGCTTCCCGACCTGCCTGAACATCTCGGCGATCGCATTTTTGGCGACTTCGGGATAATCGGGCGCGTTTGAGTAGTTCCTTGCTTTTTTCTCATCCATGTATTTGAAATCGGGGAGATAGACATCGATCAGCCCGTCGAGCATTCGGATCGTGTCAACCGATTCGTAGCCTGAAGTATTATAAACAAAAGGAAGTCCGAGTCCCCTGTCTTTCGCGATGCGGATCGCTTCGCAGATCCCCGGGACAAAATGTGTGGGTGTCACAAGATTTATGTTATGGGCACCCCGGTCTTCAAGTGAGAAAAAAGTGTCGGCGAGTTCTTCCGGAGTCACTTCCTTCCCGCTGCCTCCCTCGCTGATCGCTGCGTTCTGGCAGAAGATACATCTCAGGTTGCACCCCGTAAAGAAGACTGCGCCACTGCCGCGGACTCCGCTCACCACGGGTTCTTCCCACTCGTGGAGAGCCGCACGTGAAATCCTCACGGTGCCGTTCTCACCGCAAAATCCCGGGCCTCGTCTGCGACCGGGATTTTTCAAAGTTGCAGTTTCATCGCAACGCTCTGCACCGCAATTTCGCGGGCACAAATGACATTCCGAGATTTGCACGGTTTTCCCACCTCTTCCTTAAGTATTTTTCGCTCTTGTGTTTATAGTTTCACAAAAATACGAGCTTGTAAACCGCAAATTCTCCGAAATAATAATTATACTTTCGATGTTATTGTACTTGCCTTTTATCCGTAAAACGGTAAAATAGTTTTTAACAACGTTTGTTGCAACAGGTCGGACACCAAACATTTTTTACCCACCCAAAAAGGAAGGAGAAGACAATGCAGGTAATTCAAACCGAAAACCTTACAAAGTCATACGGAACATCCCGCGGTATCGTGGATCTTTCACTGACTGTTGATAAAGGTGAATGGTTCGGTTTTATCGGCCCCAACGGAGCCGGAAAATCGACACTGATCAGGACACTGCTCGGACTTATTCATCCCACCTCGGGAAGTGCGAAAGTTCTCGGGTTCGATGTGGTGACCCAGGGTCAGGAAATCCTCAAAAGAACCGGTTACCTCCCCTCGGAGGCGGTTTTCTACCCCGGAATGAAGGTTAAAGATATTCTTAAATTCTCAGCAAACCTCAGAAAAAAGGATTGCACAAAGGAAGCTCAGATCCTTTGCGACAGACTTCAGCTTGAAACAAACCGCAAGATCGACGAGCTGTCCTTCGGAAACAGGAAAAAGGTTGCGATCGTTGCCGCTCTTCAGAGCAAGCCCGAGCTTCTTATCCTCGACGAGCCCACAAGCGGTCTTGATCCGCTTATGCAGCACGAGTTCTTCAACATCATTCATGAGCTCAACGATGATGGCACAACCGTTTTTGTTTCCAGCCACATTCTTCCCGAGATCCAGCGAAACTGCAACCGCGCGGCAGTAATCCGCGAAGGCCGCATCATCGCATGTGACAGTGTTGAAGCCCTCGGACACAGCAATTCGAAGCGCGTCGCACTGCGCGGCACAGTAAATCTCGAAGGACTCGCCGGGTTAAGTAACATAAACGTTAACGGAGGCATAACAACCTTCCTGTACAGCGGAGAGATGAACATCCTTCTCGGCCGCCTCGCTGACGGCAATGTTGCAGAGCTTAGCATCTCCGAACCGGATCTTGAGGAAATGTTCATACAGTACTACGAAAACATTTCTGCCAATCAGGCAAACCGGATTTCTCAAGCCGTATCCGAAAAGGAGGTGAAGTGACATGACGATCTTCTTACATGAAACCCGCCGCGGAACAAAATCACTCATCATCTGGATGGCGGCGATCTCGGTTCTCCTCGGAATGTGCGTTGTGCTCTTCCCCGAGATGAAGGATGTTATGGGCGCAATGAGCGAACAGTTCTCCAAAATGGAGGCTTTCGCCGACCAGTTCAATGCAATGGACACCATGATGAACGACTTCGGAGCGTTTTATGCGGTAGAATCCACCTCTATGCTCGGTCTGGGCGGTTCGCTGTTTGCAACCTTCTGTGCCATTGACATCGTAAGCAAGGAACAGCACAAGAAAACTGCCGATTTCCTCCTTACGCATCCCGTAAAACGTACAAGGATACTCACAGAAAAGCTCATCAGCGTTTTGGTTCGAATCGTATTTTTCGACCTCGTGATCTTCGCGATCATGACAGCTCTGGCTGTGGCAGTCGGTGAGCCGATTCCCGAAAACTTCCTGCTTCTCCATTTAGTTTATATGATCATGCACATAGAGTTTGCAGGCATCGGTTTTGCTATTTCGTCATGGCTTTCAAAGAGCGGTATCGGCTTCGGTATCGGACTTGTAATGGGAATGTTCTTCGTTCAGACCATCGCAAGCATGCTCGATTGGCTGGATTTTCTTTATTACATCACTCCTTTCGGATACTGCAAGACCAATATCATAATCGAAAGCGGCGAACTCGATTGGGTGAAGATCCTTATCGGACTGGCGATCTGCGCGGCTTCCGTGGTTTCGGCATACATTGTCTACCCGAAGAAGGATATCACCTGACAAATCGTGTTATAATAGATAATGCGTTTAATGTTTGCGGTATTTCGGACGCAGGGAAGCATGAATCATCAATGTCGCATAACCGGTAACGGAAGTATTTACCTTTACGGTTATGGCGGATGTAATGGATATCCGGGCAATCCGAAGATAAAGGAATAATTATATGAATCGTAAAAAAAGGAAGATCGCTATTGTCATTACCATATGGCTTGTTGTGATCGTGCTGACGGCATGTATAGTATCTGCCGTACTTACCTATATCACGCTGTCAAACCGCTCAGAACAGCAGACGATGGCTCTGGTGAGACAGAATGTTGAGGATGTCAGCAAGGATATAGATGAATTGGCCGATGATTCCATATTGTCATATGTTGATGAATTCATAGCATCCGGATATATTTACACGGCTGATATAGATGATCCCGCAGCTCTGTCCAAGGAACTTAATGAATACTATTCGGGCGAAGGTGTTGAAGTCAATGTCGTTGATTCTGACGGAATTATAATAGCTTCCTCTGTTCCTGAGTATATCGGATATGATATGCATGTAGGGGATCAGGCATCTGAATTTCTGGTTCTTTTGGACGGGAGTACGAATGCATATGTACAGGAGATGAAGGGAACATCTTACGACGAAAATGTCCTGATGAAATATGCCGGCAAGAGATTCTCGGACGATAGCGGGTTTATCGAGGTAGGACTTACCGATGAGCTGTATTATGATGCCATAAGCATACAGGGCAAATACGCGACGACTAACAGACGTATCGGCGAGAACGGATATCTTCTGATATGCGGTGATGACCTGAATATAATAAACAGTTATCATAACGAATTCACCGGCAAAAACATTGCGGAAGCGGGAATTGATATAGATATCGCAACGGAATACAGCTACGCGGATGTTAAGTGCGATGTATTCGGCGTGCCCAGTTATGTGAATATCAATCAGGTCAAGGGCATATATGTCATCGGCGTCTATTCCGTAAGTGAAGCGATCGCAAGCGTCAATACCATGATGGGAGCATCCATACTCCTTGAGGTAGTCGTTTTTGCGATATTGTTTGTGACGCTTATAATCCTGTTGCACAGGCTGATCGTAAATAATATGGTGAAAGTCAATGATGCACTTGCACAGATCACGGACGGCAATCTTGATGAGAGGATCGAGGTGCGTGACACTTATGAATTCGATACCTTGTCAACTGATATCAACGCAACGGTTGATAAGCTCAAGGAATACATTGCTGAGGCGGAAGCCAGAATAGATGCGGATCTTGTGGTTGCCAAGGCAATACAGACTTCGGTGCTTCCGAATGTCTTCCCGCCTTTTCCCGACATGAAACAGTTCGAACTGTTTGCAAGCATGCAGGCAGCAAAGGAAGTGGGCGGAGACTTCTATGATTTCTACATGATCGGGATGGATAAGCTCGGATTTCTGATTGCGGATGTGTCCGGCAAGAGCATCCCCGGTGCTATGTTTATGATGAGAGGTAAGGCGATCATCAAAAGTCTTGTCGAGAGCGTAATGCCTCCCGCGGATGTATTCACTATCGCCAATAAGAAGCTTTGTGAAGGAAATGATGCGGAACTGTTCATCACAGCATGGATGGGTTATCTTGACCTTAAGACCGGAGAGGTATATGTGGCAAACGCAGGACATAATCCGCCGGTACTTATCAGAGACGGCAAGGCGGAATATGTGAGATTAAAGCCGGGTCTTGTACTGGCAGGAATGGAAGGTACGATTTATAAAGAACATACCCTCCGGCTCAAGAAGGGAGATATCCTCTATCTGTACACCGATGGCGTGACCGAGGCGATGGATGCGGAGGATAAACTGTATGGCGAAGAACGGCTGCTTAATCTGCTTTCATTCGGAGATAACTATCCCGCACCGGCAGGAGAGAACGGTGCAGCCGGCGCTGTATGCGATTTGGTTAAGGCGGATATCGACAGCTTTGTCAAAGGTGCCGAGCAGTCGGATGATATCACTATGCTTTGTATAAGATATTTAGGTGAATCATAATCGAAAAGATCACGGGCAGATGGGTATCGGTAAACAAGTCAAATCCTAACCGAAATCGAGTAGGCTGACTCCTACTCGATTCGACGGGACATCTCGCGTACAAGTCCGCTCGATGTCCGTTCACTCAGCCGTCTGTTCACAAACAAGCTTGTAACAGACGGCTTTCGTTTATCGCACACAAAGAGATCCCCGACATATCCAAGTGGTATGCCGGGGATTTTCAATAATACTTTCAATACATGAATAAGAATTTCAACAGTCGGTTGACGTTTA
>JAEEIH010000078.1 GCA_016281275.1 Lachnospiraceae bacterium
AGGATGTTGTACTCGTAGGTCTTGACGCAGTCCGCGTGGCGCGGATGAAAGCTCCCGTCGACCTCGTGGCTCTCGCTTATCACGATGTCTCTCGGAAGAACCCGATTTAACGCATATGAGATCTTGTCCGCCGGTATCCTCGTCTCCGTGTCAAAAACAGCCACGTTCCCGAGCGCATGTACGCCCGAATCGGTCCTGCTCGCACCTGCGATCACAATCTCTTCTCCGAGCAGGTCGCAAAGCGCCTTGTTTATCACTTCTTCGACCGCCGTACCGTTCGGCTGCATCTGCCATCCGACGTAGTTCGTCCCGTCGTACGCGATGGTCATGTAAACCCTTTTCATACGGTCATTCCTCTCCTGTCCTGCCAATACACCCTTCAACTACCGATATTTACTCAGGCTCAAACTCCCTGTATCACAAGAAGCACAGTCCAAACCGTGCTTCACTGTTTGTCTCGGCGTATATACTTCAAACCTCAAGTCACCGATTGTCTCAGCATATGTGACGTAAACCTCTCGTCACTGTCACGTCTTTCACCATATGCATTAAGGCATAAATCCCATCCCTACTACAAAGCCGACGATAAGCACCAGACTAATATAATCCCTCGCTGCAAACTTCAATGGATGGAGCTTCGTCCTTCCCTTACCGCCGTGGTAGCACCTTGCTTCCATGGCCTCGGCGAGCTCTCCGGCTCTTCTGAATGCCGAAACAAACAGCGGCACAAGAACAGGTATAAGTGCCTTTGCACGCTTAAAAATATTACCGCTTTCAAAATCGGCACCTCTGGCCTGCTGTGCCTTCATAATCTTATCCGTTTCCTCAAGAAGTATCGGGATAAACCTGAGCGCGATCGACATCATCATAGCCACCTCATGGACAGGCACCTTGAACACTCCGAGCGGCTTGAAAAGGCTCTCCATTCCTGCGGTAAGTTGCGACGGTGTGGTCGTATAGGTCATCAAGCTCGATCCGATCACAAGTAACATGAGACGAAGTGCCATAAATCCCGCATTTTCAAGTCCTTTGTCCGTGATCTTGAATATCCACCACTCGGCGATCACCTCGCCCGGAGTCAGAAACAGATTGAATAACGCAAGGAAGATAAGAAGAAACAAGATCGGCTTGAGTCCCTTCGCAATAAAACGAAGCGGTATGTCGGATAAAACTATGATCATTCCGAGCCAAAACAGTGCAGGCAAAAAACCCCAGAATGTGTCAAACAGAAAGAGCGCGATAACATAGGCGATAGTGCCTATGAATTTTATCCGCGCATCCAATCTGTGAATGACAGATTCGGAGGGATAATATTGTCCGATCGTAATGTCTCTGATCATTAATTCTGCCTCTTCTTTACTGTTTCATGGGTTATAATGCATCAATTTCTCAAATTTTCTTGATTTTTGATGCTTTTCATCTTGTCTCAGAGTCGTTTTGGGCATCAAATTCTCGAATTTTCTTGATTTTTGATGCTTTTCATCTTGTCTCAGGGTCGTTTTGGGCATCAATTTCTCGATTCTTCTTGATTTTTGATGCTTTTCATCTTGTCTCAGAGTCGTTTTGGGCATCAAAATCTCGAATTATTGGTTTTTTGATGCCTTTTTGTGCTTTTATCTCTTCAAGAGTCGCTGCGAGAGAATTCTCACAGCTTCGTCCATCGTATAGATACTTGTTTCATTCACGAGACCCTCGTCCTTCAGGTCTTGCATGAGGAGTGTGATCTGCGGCACGGAGAGTCCCATCTCTTCGAGTTCTTCCTTGCGCTCGAACACTTCCCTGACGGTACCGTCCATGGCGAGCGCACCGTCGTTCATCACCATGATCCTGTCAACATATTCGGCAACGTCTTCCATGCTGTGGGAAACAAGGATAACGGTTATGTTTTCCCGCCGCCTGATCTCAGCGATCATATTGAGGATATCTCTGCGCCCCATAGGGTCAAGTCCGGCTGCGGGTTCGTCAAGCACAAGCACTTTCGGCTTCATCGCCAGAACACCCGCTATGGCCACTCTTCGCTTCTGTCCTCCCGAAAGATCAAACGGCGAAACATCAAGCAATGAATCATCTATTCCGACGCTTTTGAGAGCCTCGTATGTACGCACCTCCGCCTGCAGTTCCGGAATTCCGAGATTGTTCGGACCAAAAGCGACGTCTTTCCCGACTGTAGCTTCAAAAAGCTGATGTTCGGGATATTGGAAAACAATCCCGACATTCTGTCTCAGCGTTTTTCTGTCATATTCCTTATCTGAAATATCTTTACCATCATAATATATGTTGCCGCCCGTACATTTGAGGAGTCCGTTCATATGCTGGATCAGCGTTGATTTCCCCGACCCCGTGTGCCCGATGATCCCAACAAATTCGCCGTCACGGATATGGAATGATACGTCTTTTAACGCCATTTTTTCAAATGATGTTCCTTTTCCGTATAAATGTTCAACCCTGTCAAACGTAATAGACATATTCCTGCGTCTCCCCGTGCGCCCCTACTGAAGCGCCAATCTGTTATGTCTGTATCCTGTGCAAAAATGCACTTCACATACTCTGTTTCAGCGCACTTTCTATTCGTTTCATACATGCTTTCACTCAGTACACTATCCGCGCGCCTCACATATACCCTATTTCGATTCACTTTCTGTGCATTTCACATAAAGTCTGTCTTGCATGCATTAAATTTTCGTTATCTACCTCAACGCCTTTTTATATGCATCCACAAATTCTTCCCGAGTCAGGACACAACCGCTAAGTCCGATGCGTTGCGCCAGCTCGGTTACGACCGGAAGCTCCATTCCGAGCTCCTTTAGTCTGTCTCCTTTGGAAAATACCTGCCTCGGCGTTCCTTCCATGACGATCTGACCTTTTTCAAGCACAATGATTCTGTCCGCGCCTACCGTTTCTTCCATGTTGTGAGTGATCAGAATGATCGTGATCCCGTCTTTCTTGTTCAATTTCTGCGCTGTTTCAACGATCATACGTCTTCCGGACGGATCGAGCATGGCTGTCGGTTCATCAAAAATAATACATTCCGGTTTCATAGCGAGGATTCCGGCTATTGCAACCTTCTGTTTCTGACCTCCCGAAAGACGGTTCGGTGAAGCAAGCCTTTTTTTGTAAAGCCCGACCCTTTTGAGAGCATCGTCAACCCTCTGACGCATCTCCGCTGTTGGCACGCCCATGTTTTCGGGACCGAATGCAACATCCTCTTCTATCGTCTCTGCAATTATCTGGTTATCCGGATTCTGGAATACCATCCCTGCGTGTTGTCTGATGTCGAGCACTTTATCATCATCACCTGTGTCCATCCCGGCAATCAGAACCTTTCCTTCAGTCGGCTTGAGAAGCGCATTAATATGACGGGCAAACGTGGATTTTCCTGAGCCGTTGCTCCCGAGGATCGCAACAAACTCTCCCTTCTTTATATGAAGCGAGAGATCGTCGAGCGCCGTCGTAATGCTGTCCACGTTGCCTTCTTCGTCGCGGCGTATGTATTCAAATGTCACATTCTCAAATCTGACCAAAGCTTTATCCCTTTCAATACGAGCCTCTTCCTGCCCGATACATGGTAACATATACAAGTGTAAGGGGCAAGTACTTACTATTTTAAAGGGGTGCAGGCAAATGCCTGCACCCCTTACACTATACACAACTGAATATCAAACAAGTTCGATGATTACTTCCATCGCTGCATCACCCTTACGGGGTCCGATCTTTACGATGCGTGTGTATCCGCCGTTACGGTTTGTGTACTTGGGAGCTATCTCATCGAAAAGCTTGTCAGCAAGATTAACGGTCTTACCCTTCTTCTTGCCTGAATCATCAGCGGAAGTATCTGTAATGTTGTAAAGATAAGCGTTCATGCGTCTTCTGGCAGCAAGTCTGGTGGGCTTATCCTTCTTGATCTCTTTCTCGATATCATCGAAAACAGTAATCTTCTTTCCGTCAACGACTTCCTTAACTCTCTTGCCGTCTTTGTCCTTACGAGCTACCTTAGAGGTAACCGTAACTGTGTCGTAGTTGTCCTTCTCTTTAACTGCAAGAGCGATGAACTTCTCAGCGATCCTGCGGATTTCCTTGGCCTTAGTCTCTGTAGTTGTGATCTTGCCATGGTAGAGAAGATTTGTAACCTGGTTTCTGAGCAGAGCCTTTCTCTGGCTGGCTGTTCTTCCCAGTTTTCTATAACCTGCCATTTGTTGTTCCTCCTCTTAAATGTGATTGAAAAGCCACATTTTGTTGTACAAAACCCTTGATTTCAGGGTTCATCAAAAATTTCTGTGCGGATAAATCATTGCTGTTCGTCGCCGACATTAAGTGAAAGACCGAGTTCCTTAAGCTTGCCGAGAACCTCTTCGAGGGACTTGCGACCAAGGTTACGAACCTTCATCATGTCATCGGGAGTCTTATCCGTAAGCTCACCGACTGTGTTAATGCCTGCACGCTTGAGACAGTTGAACGAACGTACGGAAAGCTCAAGCTCGTCGATGCTCATATCACAGATCTTCTCAGACTTGAGTTCTTCTGTCTTGGCCATAACCTCAACACTTCCTGCGCTGTCCGAAAGATCGATAAATGTCTTTAAATGCTCGCTGAGTACCTTTGCCGCAAGGCTGACTGCCTCGTCGGGGCCTAAGGTTCCGTTCGTCCACACGTCAAGTGTAAGCTTGTCAAAATCGGTAACCTGTCCGACACGTGTGTTCTCTACTGTCATGTTGACACGCTCAACCGGTGTGTAGATGGAGTCAACGGCGATAACACCGATGGGAAGATCGTCTGTCTTGTTCTTATCCGAGCTGACATAGCCTCTGCCCTTGGTGAT
>JAEEIH010000079.1 GCA_016281275.1 Lachnospiraceae bacterium
CGCTACCGCCATGAGGAAGTTCTCGTCGAAGGGCTGACGGTTCTTGATGCCCTTGAGGGCTTTCCACAAAACGTCGTAGCCGACGGTAAGGTACGGGAGCATGAAGCAGGCGAACCGCACAGGGCCCTCAATGGGCACGAGTGCGAATGTCACCATCAAAACTCCGGCTATGATGATCCTTATGAGCATTTTCTTTTGCTTCTTGTTCATGTTGCGCCTCACGTATACTGATTCCTAATTGGTTAAGCAGTTTGACAGATACGATCTTTCTTGTCTGATCATTTGGTTGGATTGATACAATTTCTCATAGTCATAAGTGATCTGTCAGATGAAGATCTCACAGTCGTCCTCGACCTTCTTGCAGTTCTTAAGGACATTCTTCATGACGTCGGCGACGTTCGCACCGTCCTCAAATTCCACATCCATCTTGAGTGCCATGAAGTTCACAACTGCAGCTTTTACGCCCTCGGTCTTATTTGCAGCCTCTTCCATCTTATTAGCGCAGTTTGCGCAGTCAACGTCGATCTTGTAAGTCTTTTTCATGTTAATCTCCATTCCGCCGCCTTCGCTGGCGGCACAAATAGTGATGAAAGTATCGACCTTCCTCCACGCTGTGCCTATAATAAAAGCGAGAAGCTATACTACAAAGCACGGGGAGACGAGTCGTAAAAACTCTCTCGTTTTAGACAGCATGTTAATCAGTGTAAGTTCCACCTTTCAAGCACAAATAAGTGGCTCTTTTAGACCGTACACTAAGAATTGTTTTAACTCTTGTTAAATGTGTGGTGGAACAGTCAATGGCTTCTCTCACTTTTTAGAAAGGAGCGTTGCCTATGAAAGTTGTTTATCAGACCTGCTGCGGCGTCGATGTCCACAAATCCTTTCTCGTCGCCACAATCATCAAAACCACTTCCGGAGTTCAGCCTTCCTATCAAAAGAAGCGCTTTTCCACCTTCAACAATTCCATTCTTGAGTTTAAGAAATGGCTGTTGGACAATTCCTGTCGTGATATCTGCATGGAATCTACCGGTAAATACTGGATACCTGTGTTCAACCTTTTGGAAGACGAAATCAACGTCACCATCGCCAATCCCAAATGGGTGAAGGCTGTCAAAGGGAACAAGGACGATACCAAGGATTCCAAGTGGATCGGGGATTTGTTTAGACTGGGGCTTGTGCCGGGAAGTTATATACCGTGCAAAGAAATCCGTATCCTCAGAGAGTTTACAAGATACCGGTATAAACTTACTTCCGCCAGAAGCAGTGAGAAGAATCGATTTCAAAATGCGCTTACTGTCTGTAATGTCGCATTAGATTCGGTTGTTTCCGATATTTTCGGGAAATCAGCCACCTCTGTGATCGATTACCTTCTCGAACAGTCCGGCAATTCCATCAACCACGAAGAAATATCCTCTAGACTGCTTCGTTCACTCAAGAAGAAGTCCGAAAGTGTCATTGAATCCATCGAAGGTTATCAGATGACTGATTCCCAGAAATACCGTATGCGTCTCGTATACGCACACATGGATTATATCACGTCCACGATCTCCGATATAGATTCAATGATCAATTCGTTGGTCGAACCTTATGATAATGCTGTCAAGCTGCTATGTACCATTCCAGGGGTTGACCGCAATAGCGCGATCACTATAATCTCTGAGATTGGTACGGATATGACACAGTTTTCTAATTCCAAACGTTTATGCTGCTGGGCTGGACTGACTCCCGGTAATAATGAGTCGGCCGGTAAGAAGAAATCTGTCCGGATCACACGTGCCGGTGTCTACCTCAAACCTGCATTGGTACAAGTTGCCCATGCAGCCGTGAAATCCGACAAATCTCCTTACTACAAAGCCAAATATGAGCGCATCATGAAACGTCGTGGTAAGAAACGTGCCATTATTGCGATCGCCAGGATGATCCTTACTGCCGCCTACCAAATGCTGTCTACGGGCGAGGTATGGAATCCCACCGATCTCTACAAGATTGATATGCCTGAGCCTCTCAAGGAAAAACAAAAGGAGAAGGCCATCAAACAGGCTAAAAAACTTTTAATCGCAGAAGGGATCATTGACGAATCCCTGCTTGCCTCTTAGTAAGTCTTTATAAATCAACCCTGTCGCTAAAGGCTATTTTTCAATAGCTTGTTTAAGTGCGCCACTTTTTGGCTGTCCCCTACTTTCTTTCACACTATAAACTCCTTTCAAAACAATATGAACATATGAATGTTCGTTCATATGTTCATATCATAAAACCTATTTTCAGATTTGTCAACACTCAAAATATCACTTAAAGTAACATCTGAAACTATATGAAGTCTGTTAAAAACACGGTGTTTCTTACTTCGCAGCTTCCATGCAGGCTTCAATGATCTCGGGGAAGGGATCGTTTGTGCCGACTCTGTCGATGTAACCCATATGTTCCGGACCTCCATCATCCCAGATAAAGCAGGTTATGCCCCACTCTCTTGCTTTCGAGATGACTCTTGTGTACCATTTGATGCGGTCCGCGGTATTATTCTTGTTTTTGACGGCGAACTCACCGATGATCACGGGCATCGGGGTTCTGTTCGGTCCTCTGGTTCTGAACCCTTCTCCGATGTTCGAGATTCCGTTGTCGACAGTTTCTTCAACATAATCATTATATTCCTTAATGTGTGTGGTCCATGTGATACCTTCATCTTCGGCAAACTCGTAGGGTAGGTAGAAATGAACCTGCCCGATGATGTGATCCTTGAACTTGTCGTTCGGACACGAGTAGTAATTAAGAATGCTCTCACCGAAGTTTGCCCCATATGTGTTGCAGATCAGATTTCTCGTAAGGTTTTTACCGCCTGTCTTGCGGACAGTATTGACAAAGAGCTGATTGTATTCATTGATTGCCTGCGATGCGTCAGAGGTCGCATTGACCCAGTCGTTCTTCTCGTCAATCATCTCATTAAAACCTTCAAAGAGAAGTTTTTCGGAACAGTCCTTAAATTCACCCGCGATCTGCGCCCACAGCTTCGAGAAGAGCTCGTTGTTCTTTTTGAAATTGTCCATTGAAGCGTACAGCCACTTGTCTCTGTCGTCTTGGGTGGCCCCGGTGTCGTGATGAATGTTTAAGATACAATACATGTCATTTTCAAGGATCCATTCAACCGTCTCCCTGACCTTACCCATCCATTCGGGATCGATATTCCCGTCTTCGTCAAAATGGTACATCCATGTGACAGGAAGCCGAACTGCGCCGAAGCCGAGTTTCTTAAGCTTTGTAAAGAACGAAGCGTCGACGATGGGGTTCCCCCATCCCGTCATAAATCTCTCCGGACTCTCGCCCTTAAATATCCTGAGGGTCGAATCAAAATAGTTTCCGACGTTGATGCCGATCTTCATGTTTGCAACAGCATCAAAAGCGCTCTCAAATTCTTTGACCGTTACCTTGCATTTATAATCTTTTCCGTTACAGGTTGCGGTAATGGTGGCAGTTCCCGGCTTTTTTGCCGTAACCTTGCCTTTCTTTACCGTTGCGGCTGACTTTTGGGAAGTCTCCCATGAGACCTCTGACCCGGCGTTTTTAAGCTTCAGTTTGACCGTCTCGCCGACATAAAGCGTAACACTCTTCTTGTTAAGCTTCGCGGCAGCGGCATGTGCGTCCACCGGAGTAAATGATC
>JAEEIH010000080.1 GCA_016281275.1 Lachnospiraceae bacterium
GGCACGGCGTAAGGCACGCGGCCGTGATGGTGGCTCACGATTATCGCTTTTGCTCCGAGCTTCGCACTCTTCACCGCGTCCGCGACGCTCAGCACACCCTTGATGACAAACGGCAGCTTCGTGCTTTCGATGTACGAGCGGATCATGTCCGAGGTCTGGAAGGTCATGTCCTCACCGATGACGTTGTCATAGCCGTTCGAGCCGAATATGTGGTCGATGTCCATCCCGACGGCGAATGCGCCCGCTGCCTCCGCATATGCAAACTGGTCCCTGACCTTGCCGTTGTCCGCGTAGGGCTTAACGATCCTGACTGTTTTAGCTCCTGTATCGACGATCTTCTGAAAGAGGTCATTCTCCATCATGCCGCAGAAATTGAGGATGTTGCTCTCCTTCGCTGCGATCGAATACTCCTCAAGGCCCGTGAGTTCGCGCCCCGCGTACTGCATGAGGTGCGAGAACGCCGGCGTCATGACGGGACACGAGAACTTCTCGCCGAAGAATTCGGTCGTAAGATCAGCCGTCACGGAATCAATATATCTTGATTCGATGAGGATAGAATCCATGTATCGCCGTGTTATAACATTTGCGTCGGATAATGCTGTGTTTTCCATATGTTGCTCCTCTTTAGATGCGGGTTTTACCCGCATCTGATTCCTCGCCAAACACTTCAACAAAGTAGTAGGCTCCTTTTTTTGGCCCGGTTTTTCCCGGCGGAACGTACACTTTTTGTACTGTTTTCTTTTTTCCGGCTGCTTTTGCTCCTGCCCCGCGAAAATCGTGGTTTTCAGCGATTCGATCACTTTCACTCCTGCCCCGCGAAAACCGTGGTTTTCAGCGATTCGAGCGGCGTTTTTGATTCCATACCGTAATGCATATGATTGAAATATTCGATGAGCAGCGCCATGTCTTCCTCGAGCACCGCATGCCCTTCCCTGTGGAAATGCGCAACGAGACGGTCGGCGAGACCCGCTGCCCTGTAGGCTTCGTCCGCCTTTTTATAACACTCCCACATCGACGGTGCGTTTACCCAGTCCTCGCTCATGCATGCCGCGATCACGAACGTATATCTGTCCTTGTCCATCGCGAGGATAAGCAGGTTTTCCTGATCGATCGGGATCTGCGAGGGCTCCTTGTATTCGAGAAAGCGGTCGTTAAACCACCCTCTCTCCGCGTCGGACTGCAGGCAGTCGAGCGGTTCGTTCTTTGTGTATGTATATTCCTTCGGACCACCGATCGCCGAAAGATCGTACGTTTTCCCCTCCGAGAAATAATTGTAAAGCGCAAGCCCGCCGGCGCCCGAACAAGCCGGGATGCTCATGCGGAAACGTCTGTCAAATGCGCCGCAGACCGCGGTCGCCTTCCCCCAGCGAGATACGCCCGTGACCATTGCGGCATCGGGATCGAGGCCAAAGTGCCCGGCAAGTCCTCCCGTTTGCCGGCCATGATCTACAGACGTGCACCCATCCCCGATCACCGCATCGAGCACCTTTGAAGCGCCCCACGCCCAAGCCATCAGGACTCCGGTCTGATCGGCAGGATCGTCCGTATACGGATAAAGGTCATAAAAGGCACCTTTTCTGTTTATGTCATCCGATGCGATCTCACGGGTGTCCGTCACGAGAAGCGCATATCCCATGGAAAGTGCATAATCGACGGGAAAGATGGGATGCATGCATACTATAAAAGGAGAACCGTTCGGATTTTTTACGGGTGTGCCGGTCCTTGAAGCACCACTGCCGGTTACGGATCCCGGGACGCTTGCTTCGCTTCCGGATTTATGGTCACTTCCGCCATCCCTTTTCTCTCCCGGCAGGAATGCATGAAAAACAAAAGAAGCTTTCCGTCCGTTTGCCTCAATGTTCACCCTGACAAGCTCTCCACCGCGGACTTCAAAAAAGAAGGGCTTCTTTTCTTCGTTTTCGGGGACTGTGTCGGGCCCGAGGAGCTCATATGTAACCTTCTCACCTTCGCGCCATACCCCGTACATATTCTCTTCGTAAAATTTTTTGATCTCTTCCCTGTTCATGCTTCCTCCCAACTTCGTATATTCCCTGTACCAATTTTTTAATGTTCCATATCTTTTCCGGTATACGTTTTTCCCGCGGTTTTGTACCCACCGGGGCATGATCCTCTCCGGTCCTGCATTTTGTTTTGGACAGCAGAAAACCCTGCGGTCTGCCTCTCCATATAATATCATATTTAAGCCCTCGTCGGGAGACGTAAAAATGCAAAGTCTTTCTGACTTATATCTTTAATAAATGTATAGTCAGAAAAAGGAAGCAACCAGTCTGATTGCTTCCTCATAAATCTAAATCGTCATCAATGGAAATCAACTCACATATATGCGACCAACTCAAGTTTTAAGACACAGACCGACAATTAGGATAACGGAGAAAGAATTTTCGCATATTGTTAAGATTCGGACGGCTATACCCTTTCCCCAGTCGTAGCGATAATTCATGCGAAAGATTTGTCAACAACCCGGACCCATATATGGAAGTGGCTTTTCCATTCTGCTCGACTTCTACAATGTATTTACCAATATTCCAATATGTTTCAGTCATGACGGAATTGACGGAAGTGGCCAGTTTGGCTTTAGCTTTTTGTACTAATCCTACAATATTGTCCACAATTTCATTCATGTAATTAGTATTTACGATTTCGTTCATTGTATTCCTTTCCAAATTTGTCAGACACTGTCTGACAAATTGATGGGATTATAAATCATTTTTTCAGTCCATCCCGTCTTTAGGGTCTTATGAGCCGTAAAGAACGACGGCACAAACGTTAAATTATTTTGCACACAAATGTCAAATTTTCTTGCGCACAAATGTTAAGCAGAGTATAATCGACCATGAAGTGACAAGACAGAATGAACCCTGGCGAATAAGACGGTCTCATAAACGTGTTAATGACTTTAGAGAGTAAGCATGATAAAACCCTTTTGGGTGGGGTTTGTACTCTACGGTCATTAACCAACGGGCAATGGATTCACAGCGTCTTGATAAATATACCAGATAGAGGATCAAATTACCCGGCAGAAGTCGGGAGAAAGGAAAATCCAATCATCCAAACTGATACTTGGATTATACGTGATTATATATGGATAATACAGAAAAGATATATCGCAACCGTATTACCGATTCTGCGTTAGCGCTAAAACTTGAAGCTTTTGGTGCAACCTTGATTGTAGGGCCAAAAGGTTGTGGGAAAACAACCACTGCAAAGCATTTTGCGAACAGTTACATAGAATTTCAGGATGAAGACGCCCGAGAGAGGTTATTATCCGTTGCTGAAAACATGCCTTCAAAGCTTCTGATAGGTGATAAACCCAGACTATTCGACGAGTGGCAAGACGCGCCAAAAATCTGGGGAGCAATTCGGAAAGATGTGGATGATACCGGATTAAAAGGTCAGTACATCCTTACCGGCTCATCCTCTCAGAAAGTCGAAACGGCACACACCGGAACACTGAGGATTTCAACTCTTCGTATGTTTCCTATGAGTCTGTATGAGAGTGGAGAGTCTTCGGGCACCGTTTCTCTTATGGATCTTTTTAACGGAAAGGATATCGAATGGGAAGAGTCCAAACTAACGATCGATGACTTAATCTATGCCATCTGTCGCGGTGGATGGCCACAAAGTATTGATGTTGAGAACAGGGAAGCTGCACTTTCTATCGCATCCGATCTTTTTTACCAGACTTGTCATACAGACATGTCCACTATTAGCCATGTTAAAAGAAATCCTTTGTGGGCAGAACGATTGCTAAGATCGTATTCAAGAAACATATGTACTTTGGCAGAGACAAAAACCATTTTTTCAGATGCTTCCTCAACAACGGAATTATCAAAACCGACCTTCTATGATTACTTCCAAGACCTCAAAGACTTATACATTATAGATGAGCTTCCTGCATGGCACCCCGCAATCCGGTCAAGGGAAGCTATCAGATCCAGTAACAAAAGAAATCTTGTGGATCCATCCATAGCAGTAGCAGCACTTGGCCTTTCGCCTGACTACTTTAATACAGATTTTAAGACTCTGGGCTTCCTTTTTGAGTCATTATGTATCAGAGACCTAAAGATTTATTCCTCCGGAATGAACGGAGATGTTTCATATTATCATGATCGCTACGGCTTGGAA
>JAEEIH010000081.1 GCA_016281275.1 Lachnospiraceae bacterium
ATCCACGTGAACATCCGTCTGTACACGGATTACGGCAGGATCTACAACGACGTGATCACAAACATCTCAACGAACACAACTCCGAATGTCTGCATCACGTACCCCGATCATATCGCAACCTACATGACGGGAGTGAACACCGTGGTGCCGCTCGACGAGCTCTTTTCCGACGCACGGTACGGTCTCGGTGGCAGCGAGATCCGTTTTGATTCACCGACTCTTTCGGAGATTGTACCCAAATTTCTTGAAGAATGCCGTATTGTAGGGGATCATTATGCCATCCCCTACATGCGTTCAACAGAAGCCTGCTATATAAACAAAACATTCGTAGAAGCTCTCGGATACACCGTTCCCGACGTGCTCACCTGGGACTATATCTGGGAGGTTTCCGATGCCGCGACCGCCAAGAACGCGGACGGAACCTTTGCGGTCAACTCTCAGAACGTCATGATACCGTTCATCTGCAAGTCGACCGACAACATGATGATCCAGTACCTGGCACAGAAAAACGCCGGATATACAACCGCTGATGGGGATGTTCTCATCTTTAACGACGCTGCCTTCGATTTCCTCGGTGAGATCAAGAAGCACGTGGAGAACGGGGCTTTCTCTACCTTTAAGATCTCAAGCTACCCTGCCAACTTCCTTAATGCCGGGCAGTGTATCTTTGCGATAGATTCGACGGCAGGCTCGACATGGATGGGCTCGCAGGCTCCTCTTTCGGATATAGCCGAGGACATGTTCGTAGATTTTGAAACAGTTGTCCGCACCATTCCGCAGATCGATCCCGAAAACCCCCGGATGATCTCACAGGGTCCTTCAATCTGTATCTTTAATAAAGCCGATCCACAGGAAGTCCTTGCATCATGGATATTTGCGCAGCACATGCTGACAAACGACGTCCAGACCGCATATGCGGAAACCGAGGGATATGTGCCCGTCACAAAAAAAGCGCAGGAAAGCGCCGGATACGTCGATTATCTCTCGAGGGAAGGCGAAGACAACAAGGAATACTATGACATAAAGCTCAAAGCCACAAAGCTCCTTCTCGAGAATATCGGGAATACCTTCGTGACTCCTGTATTTAACGGTTCGGCTTCTGTCCGCGATGCAGCGGGACAGATGATAGAAAATGTCGCAAAGTCTGTAAGACGCAAGGAGACTGTCGACGATGCATATATGCGTCAGCTCGAAAAAGACATCACGTCACTTTACAGACTCGACAGGCTGACAGTCGATACTTCCGGGGACACCGCGAATTCCGGTGCTGTGACAGATTCTAAAACAAACAGCTCCTCAAGTAACACACAAACCGCTTCGGGCGAATCCTCAGACGGTGCGTCTTCGGACAATCTGCCCGCAGCATCAAAGGCATTACTGATAATTCTCTGCCTTGTCTGGATCCTGCTCGCAGCCTACGGAATCTGTATGTTTATCAAGAAATCCAAGAAGAATCATTCATGATTACGTGAGCCTTTATTTCCTTTTCGTTTTCCTATCCTGAGCCTCTTGAGGTTTTGCCGGTAATCAAAGACATACCTTATAACGAGCAGTCCCTGAGACGGCACTCCGATAAAGTAGATGTACCATGGATGGGATGCTGCCAGGTGAAGGTAAACACACGTGATAAAGGACCACACGAAGATCGAAGAATAAATAAAAAGCAGAGTGTTCATGGATTCCTTACGATTAAAGAACCAAAGCACGAGCATACATGCCGGTACGCACCACACAAACAACTGCCAGACATTGGTCTCGCGCGAAAGCTTCAGATATACATAAATGGTCGTGAAAACAAACCATATTTCACAACACATAAATATCTGTGACAAAACTTTCTGACCGATGTTGCCACTCTGCTTCTCGTCCGCATCCTCCTCTGTATGCGCCTCCGTGATCTGAGAAACCGGTACATCAAAAACCTCGCTGAGGGCGTAAATCGTTTCGAGGTCAGGAACCACCTCTCCCGCTTCCCACCGCGAGACGGCTTTATCGGAATAATTGATTCGTCTTGCCACTTCCGCCTGTGTCAAATGGTTTTCTTTCCGAAGTCTAAGTAGATTTTGCGATACAATCGCTTTTACGTTTTCCATGCCGTAATCATAACAGTCTCCCCTCTGAAAATCAAGTATTTATCACGAATTCTCACTCCGGTAGAGTGCTCTCCCGCTGTGGTTCGGAACCGTTTTTTTACTCGAGAGTCGCCCCACCATCTTTATCTTTACATAATAACATCAATAAATGAAAATATTTTTGAAAAATTCATAAGAGGGGGTAAATCCATGAATAACCCAATTCCGATTTTTTTTGCATGTAACGACAGATATGTTCCTTATCTTGACGTAGCGATCATATCTCTGATATCTCATGTTTCACCTGACCGAGAATATCGGATCACCGTTTTGAAAAGCGACATAACAGAGCATAATCAGGAAATGATTCGCAAACACGCTACAGAAAACGTATCCATCAATTTTTACGATGTCAGTAAAATGCTTGAGCCGACGAAGGACAAACTTCCGAACATGTTTTATTACAGTCTCGCGGCATACTACCGTTTCTTTATCGAAACCGCATTTCCTCAGTATGAAAAAGCTATCTATCTCGACTGCGACGTTATTTTGCTGAATGACATTGCGAAGCTTTACGATACCGATGTTTCGAACTATCTTGTAGGTGCGGTATACGAACAGAACACAGACCGCAGTCCGGTGTTTACAAATTACGTTGAGGAGATCATCGGCATCCCGCACAATACTTACTTTAATTCCGGCGTAATGGTCATGAACCTTTCTGAATTCAGGAAAGAGAAAGTTCAGGAAAAGTTCCTGTGGATGCTTGACAAATATCATTTTGATTCTTTGGCACCCGATCAGGAATACCTCAATGTCATCTGTCACGGGAAAGTGAAGTATTTACCGAATGGCTGGAATAAGCACAGCTTTCCCGAACCTCCCGAAGGTGAACTCAACCTTTGTCACTTCGCCCTGTCAAATAAGCCTTGGCACTATTCGGAAACCATCAACGGCGAGTACTTCTGGGAATATGCAAAATTGAGTGAGTTTTACTCTTTCCTTCTCGAATCGCTCAATAACTATTCCGACGCTGACAGGCAGAGGGATTATGAAGGCTTTACCGCATTATTGAAAAGCATAGACGAAATATATAAGAGCGATCGAACATTTAGAAAACTTTGGTTTCGAAGGAAATCTGCTGCATCAGCGACATGTTCCGCTAAGGAATCGGAAACGGCAGATACCGTTTTTCAAGCGGTTTAAATAACACTGCGAGGCAAGTGATCGGCGGCGAAAAAGCGCCGCTAAAGAGGAGGTTTGTAATGTCCAGAGAGAGTCGCCTCAGGGTATTGGCGCGCATAAAAGAATATGAGGATCAGGGGCGTTTTAACGACGATGTCGAAGAAGATGCGCCCTGCGCCCCCATACAGCCGGACGAAGTAGATTACACCATAAGGAAGCTTTCCAGTAAAATCCTGACAAAAGCTGCGAATTTACTCGGTATATCCTTTTTTGAAAATATGATCCGCAAAAAGAAGCTGATCATCAAAGAAGTGTACGGCATTGAAAACGCCACTGCCGTAAAAGGCGGTGCAATTGTCACCGGCAATCATTTTCATCTCAGTGACAACTATGTCATTTTCAAGACAATAAAACCCGCCCTCAAAAAAAATCATTACCTCTATAAGGTAATCAAAGAAAGCAATTACACGAACTTCAAGGGTCCTGTAAGACTTATGATGCGTCACGGCAATACAATGCCGCTCAGCTCCTGTTACTCAACCATGTGTAAATTTTATAAGGGTATGCAGACTCTTTTGGAGCGTGGCGAAAAGATTCTGATATATCCCGAACAGGCAATGTGGTTCAACTACAGGAAGCCCCGTCCTTTCAAGCCCGGAGCATTTAAATTTGCTGCCAAATATGGCGTTCCGGTAATCCCGGTTTTCATCTGCATGAAAGACTCCGATGTGCTCGACGATGACGGATTCCCGGTTCAGGAGCTCTATGTACACTACCTTCCCGCTATCTATCCGGACGGCAATCTTTCGGTCAACGAGAACGCAAAACTAATGTCAGAAAAAAACCATGAACTGTGGGTCAATGTCTATGAACAGTTTTATGGTACTTGTATTTGTCAAGAGCAAACGTTATAATGGTCTGCAAATCATATGGCGGGCGACAGTCGCGCGCCGACACAAATAAAGGAGACATTATGAAAAAACTTATTGCTCTTATCCTTGTTTTTGTTATGG
>JAEEIH010000082.1 GCA_016281275.1 Lachnospiraceae bacterium
CTGTTTCTGTTTTTTATGACTTATTATTGTTTTTTCTGTTTATTCTCTCTCAGAGAGGTCCTTCTGCAACATCTCCAGATAAGGTATCACGAGTCCGTCACCCTGCCCGAAGAAGTAACCTTCGTCAAGTTCGTCCGCTCTAACACTCTTGCGGCCTCCGTTTTGAGCTCTGTCCCAGAAAACCTTCAGTTCCTTGGCGCGCATATAGTAAAGTCGCCCGCTGCCTGTGAAGTTGATGAGCAAAAATGCCACTCCGTCCTGCTTTTCAAAGTCTTCCATGAACTTAACCTGATGCTCATGAACATTACTCAGGGCAAAAGTATCGGTTGCAGATTCCTTCGCATCGAAACACACCGGCACGCCCTGAACAACACCCACATAATCGACGGTACTCTTCTTGTCAAAGTACGCGAGGGTTATATGGCCGTGCTCTTTATCCATCTCGATGGGCGTAATGGGAGTAGGTATCTTCTGTACAAGCGCAAGGCCGCGGTCTCGCAGCTTCTCGTTTGTCAGGTTGATCCTCTCCTCAAACGCCGATCCTCTCAGGCCTCGTGAATTCCATGCAGGCATGTGGAACTGCTCCTCTCTTTATAACCTTATATCCGGTCCTGTTTTCAGATGTGACAGACCACATCCGACATTATTCGAACACGCCGGACGTTATTCATCAAATCCACGGATAAACTCATAACCAAATTTCGGTTACGGGTCAGTCGGCAAGCACTATGGTTACACCTTCGCCTATACCTGACGCTTTAAGAACCTTCGTGATCCTTTCAAGATCTTCCAGCGTTCCGCGTATCGTGAACACTGCATTCCCGGCGATATTCTTAAATGCGTTCTTCGAAATCTTCTTGATCGATCCCGTGAGCTCTATGTTCGCAAGGTTCTTGTTTCCGCTGAAAGCACCTGCGCCGATGGTTGTTATGTTCTCACCGATCACGGCACTCGTCAGCGACTTGTTGTTCTTCATCGCATTCTTGCCGATCGTGGTCACAGGAACAGCTTCTCCGGACATTTCAACAGTCTCAGGGATCACGAGCTCATCGCCCTTCATCTCGATACCGGTCAGCTTCACAACACCCTTGCTGCTAACAGAGTAGCTTTCGGTTACGGACGCGCCGCCTGCCGACTTCTTCTCTACCTCAACCGTTCCGCTGCCCTTCTTGTTGAGCACAGCTGTAGTGGTTGTTGTCAGAGTTGTCTTGCCGTTGCTGTCTTTCTCTGTCTTCTTTGAAGTGATCTCGGTGTTACCCTTCTTGTCAACGACTGTTGTCTCTTTTGTCTTGACAGTATTACCCTCGGCATCTGTTTCTGTGGTGTTGGCTGTAGTCTTGACCTTTCCGTCCTTGTCTGCCCTGGTTGTCTTAACAGTCCTCTCCACCGTAGCGGTTACATTACCGTCAGCATCTTTTTCAACAGTTGTTTTCGTGATTATTCCGGACTTGGTTGTCTTAACTACACTCTCAACCGTAGACCCGTCTGCGTTCTCGGTCTTGGACTCAACGATCACAGAACCCTTCTTGTTGACGGTTGTGTTTGTGGTCGTAGTTGAACCGTCTTCGTTCGTTACTGCTTCAGGCTTTTTCTCGGCTGTCTTGCCTTCCTCGGATGTCTTGTTATCCCCGGCTTTATCCTGCTTGTCTTCAGCACCTTTATCTGCAGACTTGTCATCCTTCTCGGACGATTCCTTATCTTCATCTGCAGAAGCACCGTTTCCGCCTGCTGCGCCGCCACCTGTCGAACCGCCGCCCATCGAGCCGCCTCCTGTCGAACCGCCGCCCATTGAGCCGCCTCCCATCGAGCCGCCTCCTGTCGAGCCGCCTCCTGTCGAGCCGCCTCCCAACTGTGACTGCTCTGTGATTTCCGCCACTACTTTACCGGCTTCGGTTCCGGTATATTCATCGGTACTTAAAACCTTGTACCATATTGTATATTTTCCGACCGTTTTTGCTTTCGGAATCGCATTTCTGTACGCACTGTCCGCAGGTTCGTTATTTGACTCTCCCGAAACCACTGCATATACAACACTTCCGAGACTTGCTCTTCCCTCTCTGATGAGCGCAAGTTCCTGTCCGTTGTACTTAAGACCTTCTATGGCAACGGGCGCTACCTCTATTCGTGATACAGGAAGCACGATCTTTGATACTATGACAACATCATCGGCCGTAATGACTTTCGAGTTGTTATCAAGCTTATAATAACCGCTCTTAGTACCGGTAAGTTCTATCGTGACCGTTACACGTGCCGTGCCGTTCGCCTGAATAGTGGCCGGAGTCAGTTTCTGCACCGTAAGTCCGACTATACTTGCGCTGACATCACTCTTATCGGCATCTGCGACTCCGTTTAAAACGACATCCAGCTTGTTTACAAGATCTGTACCGATCATATCGGTTGAATCAGCCGAAAGGTCACCCGACTCCATCGCTACACTCTGCCCGTTCTTACCGGCAATGGAAGCCGTAATGGTTTTCTGCGTGGTTACAAAAGAATATTTTTTTATGGGATAAACGTAATCCCCTGACATTCCGTACACATATATCGAATATGCACCGGGCGCATACGAACTCATGTCGATCTGATATTTTCCGTCAGTCATCGTTTCCCTGAATACGATCTCACGTCCGCTCGAAGGACCAATCAGTCCGCTTACATTCTCCTCTTTTGCAAGCTCAATAATGGCTGTACCTTGTACGTTGCTTACCACGATCTGTCTGAGAGGATCGTTACCCCTGTACTCCAGCTCCACAGACTCGCTGCCTGCGTTCGCGAAAGCGCTGTCATCAACGAATAAGCCGGAAGCGTTCTTCTTTTGAATGTTTACGGTACCGGTCGGCTTAACAAACTCTTCTGTAGCCAGGTTCGCATACCTCACCGATTCGGCAATGGGCCACATGTAAGCAGCCTCAGGATCGTTGGGTCCGACAAACTTGTATCCGGTACTCATATCATTGGTACTGAGATTTTCATATCTGACCCTGTAACATACATAATATATATCATCCCTATATGTTAATGGATCAACTGCTCTTGCAAAAAGTATTCTGTTATATTTGTACTCAAGATTCGGGCAGGTTTGATTTTGATCTAAAACCAAAAATGTCATTTCATCATCGTTAGTTAGATCAGTCACATATGAACCCATTCCGGGTATTATGATCACGTTCCATTCATGTTTATTATAATTTGTAATGGCTTCTTCACCGAGTCCCACATAGCCATACTCAAGTCCGACCATAACCTTGTTGTCAAACCTGATCTTGTCACATATATATTTATATAATTCCGAATAACCTTCACACACGGCAAGTATCTGATTGTCATAATTCTTGTAGAACTCATCGGTAAGATCGATATTACCCGTTATTATGCAGTCGATTCCATAGGAGGTCTCTTTTACGGGTTGACTTCGATCATAAGCCATCAACTTTCCGAGCATCATCGAAACACCCAAAAGTTTATCATAATCGGACAGTATCTCGGGAACCGTCTCTACGGTTCCTCCCTTTATATAATTCCAGTATTCCTTACTTTCAACAGCCTTGATCACCGAATCGGCAAACAGGTTGATCTTTTGCATCGTGGAAGCGATCTGACCTTTTGTGATATAGCTGTCATTCGGTTTTTCCCTGCTAACATATAAAACCAATCCGTATACTTTTACACGGTTATCGGGAAGGGGAGCCAAACTAAAGTCCCAATAGTTCGACTGCTTGTCCCACCAGAACAGATCGGGAACATCGACAGTTAGCGCGTTAATAACCTTTGTTAAATCAATCACCTCTTCCTGGGCTCTCAGACAAGCTTCCATAGCAACAATGTCATTTTGATTTCCCAATTCGTCTGCTGTATAGTATTCAACTGCCGAACCCGAAGCGCTTTTTGTAACCTGAATCTCAAAATCGGGCACCTTAAAAGCATCGCCTCCGGACATGTTAAAGTTGATCTTAAATGCTTTTTTGCCATCAACCTCAACATTAGGATTTAAATCAAAGCAATTGGCGTAATCATTCTGTTCACCGATCAGATAACGATGAAGAAGGATCATCTGATTGAAGGCCTTTTTCTCATTTTCATTCAGTTCTCCGTACTTGACACCCTTATGATAATATGCGGGAATGCCGGTCTCATCGGGAGTCTCGTCTCTAAACACATATCCGGTCGTTTCGGCAGCCGAAACACTTCGTGAAGGGACAATCCCAAAAACAAAAACAGTTGCCAAAAGAGCCGCAACGAACCAAAGCGGATTAATACGTCTGCAAGTACTTTTTTTAATATCCGTTCTTCTGTGATCCATATTTTTCCCCTCTGCATATATAATTTGCACTTTAATCATGGTATCATTTCCGCGCATTTATTACAACTTAACGCCGACAGTTTTGTCACCGATCAAACAGCTTATTACTCCTGCCGAACGGGCATGACCCATAAACCCCGGTCCCATGGAACCGTTTTTACCGTAAATTCCTTTTCCGAAAGATCAGTACATTCGCCGCAATCTTTCGGAAAGATCAGTTTCCACGCCGTGAGCATCTGATGTCTGATGCCGAATTTCGTAGCGACAAAACGATTGAAAGCCGCGTCTCCGTACTTAGGGTCTCCCACAACCGGGTGACCGATGCTTGCCATGTGTGCCCTTATCTGGTGAGGTCTTCCCGTGACAAGCTCCACTTCGAGAAGCGTCATGTCATGTGATGTAGTCAGAGGCTTAAATCTTGTTTCGATATTCAAGGCACCGGGATCGTCGGGTTTGTTTTTAATCACCCTGACTTTGTTGGTCTTTTCATCTTTCACGAGCCAGCCCTTAAGATCCCCCTCTTCGCTAATGACTCCCTTCACCGCGCACAAATAATACTTGCGGAGCCTCCTGTCGTGTATCAGTGCGGACATTACTCTGAGTCCTTTCAAAGAACAGCCGCACACGACGATCCCCGACGTATTGCGGTCGAGCCTGTTACAGACAGACGGTCTGAAAGTCTCTCCGGTTCCCGAAAGCTTACCTGTTTCATCCAGATAATCGATCAGAAGATCGTTCAGCGACACATCCCCGGCTCCCTGGGTAAGTATCCCCTCAGGTTTATAGACAAGGATCACATCGCTGTCTTCGTATATGATGTTTTCTCCGAAAGCATAACCCTTAACGCTTATGTTTCCTCCCTTGCTTTTCTGCTCCCCTGTTCGACTCTCCGCTCCGGTTCCTCCGAGGTCTTTAAGAGTATCATCACTGAAGAAAAGCCTGAGTTCATCGCCTTCTTTTACCCTGACATCGGGCTCGGTCTTTTTCCCGTTAAGCGTTACTATCTTTTTTCTGATTGCTTTATATATGAGGCCTTTTTCGGCGCGCGGAATAAGCTTGCCGACAAGCCTGTCAACACGCTGTCCGTCTTCATTCACGCCGATAGTGACCAGTTTCATAACAGTCGTTCATCTCCTTCACTCGAGTAGGCTGCCTCCTACTCGCTGCGACGGGACATCTCGCGTACAAGTCCGCTCGATGTCCGTTCACTCAGCCGTCTGTTCACAAACAAGCTTGCAACAGACGGCCTTCGCTTATCGCACAAAAACGCCAAACGATCGCGTTACGATCGTTATGCCATGTAGATCCTGAGCATTTCAATAACCTCAGCCTGAGGATCTTCCTCTCCCTCTTCTCTCGCAGGCGACTCGGACATCGTAGCGAGATGTCTAAGGAACTTATCCATATCATCGAGGACTTCCACCTCGAATTCAAAACCTTTTCTCTTCACAAGGTCTTTGAGGTACTCGTAAAGTTTGACCGTCTGCACCTTTTCACCCTGTGCGCGAAGAGCCGCGATCTCATTGTCGGTGACAACCATAAACGCAAATCCCATCGCACGCTCCGTGGATGTCATCACCAGATCCGAAAGCGTCGTGCTTCCCGCCGGAGTTTTTTCAAATACTTTCTTTTCATCTTCTTCGCTCACCGACCTGTACTTCTTAAAGAGCACTAACCTTGTAACAGCACCCGCAAACGGGATGATTATAAGAGCAGCAAAGATCGAAAGCACGTTGAGCTTGCTTTCGAAAAGAATAAGTCCGAGTATAAAAAGGAGCGCCGCAAGCAAAAATGATCCGATCGCTATCAGGATCGCAAGTTTCTTTATCCTGTCAATATACCCTCTCGCCCCTTTTTCGGGAACCGTTCTTTCTTTCATTTCCATA
>JAEEIH010000083.1 GCA_016281275.1 Lachnospiraceae bacterium
AGAGCAGTTACCCTTTGTACTTGCGGTGGAACTCAAGGAAACCGGCGAGTTGATCGGGGATACCGGGATCAACGAAGTGGTTGGGAAGCCGCGTGAAGTTGAGATCGGATTTGTTATCAGTGACCGATACAGTAACAGAGGGTATGCGACCGAGCTGGTCGAAGCGATGACTTCATTTGCGTTTAAAAAGTTTGATATTGAAACGTTATATGGACGCGTGATGCACGGAAATGATGCGTCTGTGAGGGTTTTGGAGAAGACGGGTTATACTTTTCTGAGAGAGGAATTTGATGCGGAAGACGATCCCTATTGGAACGGAATGCTGGTATATGTGAGAAAAAGGTGATGGGCGCCTCAGTATGTGTGAACAACAGAGAACGACAAGTTCATAATAGGAAGCAATGCAAACACTTACTGAGTAATTCAACTAAGCGGTGAAGGCGATGTAAAATGTATTACTGAATAAAAAAGTTTTATAGCAGAAAGGAAAGCAATATGGAATTTGACACGATTTACAGATTGAAATCCGTCAGTGATGATACGTTATTGTTTTTTGAAGATGACAGTCCTTATGAACATATTGAGAAGAGTGTCCTCTTTTGGAATGACCGGTTGTGTATCGAGACATATGAATCGGACAAAGGACCTGATTATGATATTTTTGTAAATTATTATCTTTTTGATCAGAATGCTTCAAAAAAGTTGTTGGAACATTTTGGCGGTTTGGAGCCGTTTTGTGAGGAACTTCGAAAAGGTGGGATTCAAGGGGATTTTGAACGGATAAGCAAGTCTTTGGGAATTAGTCCTCAGAGGTTAAAGGCCAATCCGTTTGTGAAATGAGCACATACACGACTTTTTTACAAAGATGATAAGAGGGGCAAGCTGATGAGAAAAAAGAAGAAACAACAAAAAAGCATGAATATGGCACACCGTTTTTTCGCTTATTTTGTTTGCATGTTTGCGTTAATAGCGCTAGTTCTTGTGCTTATATATCGGATGGCTGGAGAACAATATAATAGTTTTATATCTGCGATAGCGGAGAATGCTTTTTCGATAGGAGACCTTCTTGCTACTCAGATTTCGGTTTCTTTTATTGTCGTCTCGTTGGTTACTGTATTTTCACAACGAAACGATCTGGTGTATTGGGAGGATTCTGTAAAGTATAAGCTCGAAAGGCCTATCATGACAAATTTTAGCGCTTTGTCGGCATACTTATTTGCGGATCTGTTCTTTTCAATTCTTCTTGTTGTGTTAAAAAATGATTATGTATATTGTACTTTCTTTATATCGGTGCTGTTGCTCTTCTTTATGTCATATCGGATTATAAGCGCGTTTTTCATGCATGATTTGATCAAGAAACAGCTTGAACGGGATTATAAGAAAGTCAAATCACAAAGGCAGATAAACAGAAAATCCCGAGATCTGTTTCGGGAATATAAAAGAAAGACTATACAGAACACAATAATTGCCATTGAGGGTAATGATATAGAAATAGTATGTGAAAATCTGTGCTTCCTCTATAGGTTTGATGAAAAGGACGATGCGGATTATTTGGTAAAATACATGTTGGATTCAAACAGACTTTATATGTTGATACGTGCCGTGAAAACGAGCAGGTTAATCTTTGATCGTAAAGAATATATCTTGTATTACATGGATATATGCAGAAGACTTATTGATTCTTCGCCTGATAATTCAAGATTTGCCAGAAGTATCGTCAGAAGCATGGGGGAGCGTATTATATGTGATACGGAAGACAATGAAGAGGAGCGTGAACAATTCCGTAAGGAAATGGAATCCTTTGTGGATTATTGCAACAATAATGGTAATACAGAGCTTGCGAGTGACATTATTTCAAATTACGAAAAACAGGTAGCACGGATATATGCCTGAAAATGACTGAGCACGAGTACACGGAACCTGCATAGCGGTAATTATCTTATGAGGATCGTGCAAGACAAGTTCACAGTGACAACGGCGCTGTTAATACGAAAAAGGCATAAATGAGAGGAAAACTATAAGAAAGGAACTCTGTCATGATCACTGTATATTGTTATTCAAAATGCACCACATGCAAGAAAGCCCTCAAGTGGCTTGATGATCGCAAGATCAAGTACGAGCTTAAGGACATTAAAACCGAGCATCCCGACGAGAAGACGCTCCGTGAGCTTCACAGGAAAAGCGGGTTGCCGCTGAGGAGATTCTTCAATACCAGCGGGCAGCTTTACCGTGATATGGAGCTTTCGAAGAAGCTTCCGCAGATGAGTGAGGACGAGATGTTCAAACTGCTGGCGTCGGACGGGATGATGGTGAAGCGGCCGCTCCTTATAAGCGTTGACGCAGTCATGGTGGGCTTTAAGGAAGAAGAATGGAGCAGTCTTGATGGACGAAACTAATAATTCGCAGATCTTACGCATCCGCCACTTCGAGGAGCTCAGAGTGGCGGCGGAAGAGATGCTTGAAGCATATTCAAAGGAAACAGCAGATGCTCTAAAGGAGACGATCGACGCTCTGGAGAGCTACTACACAAGCCCCGAGTGGAAGCAGGATTTCGTAGACGATGAAGCGGGGCTGTTACCGGGGGACTTGAAGCGCGGCGTGCTCTCGGAAGACGGGATCTATAACCTGCTCGAGCGGTACAGGGAGATTGAGAGTGAGGAGAAGAAGCGCACTCTCTTCCTGCATCAGAAGGAGACCCTTGATACTTTCCTGGCGCACGGGACGATCACACGGGCGCAGTATGAGAAGAGTTACGGAGATCTCGTGAAGAAGATGGGGATTAAGCTGTGACGCGGTATGTGTCAGGAGCCGAGGGGTCGGAGAAGAAGAACTGCGGGTTGTACTGAACGGTCGGTGAAAAATCAAATGATTATCATGAAACGTATTATCTTTATCTTTTTAAACTGTACATGGGGAATAGGTGCGACACTTGTCGGCCTGTTCTTCTTCATTAAGCACAGAAAGTGTACGCACCGTCCCTACCGCGGAGTGATAGAGACGTGCTGGGAGAAGCCTTACTCGGGACTGAGCCTCGGATTGTTCATCTTCACACCGAATGTGAACCCCGAACATTCGGCGAAGGTGCGAGTTCATGAGTATGGCCATTCCGTCCAGAACATCGTACTCGGACCGCTCATGCTGGTCGTTGCCGTGATCTCCGTGACCTGGGCGAATCACCCGCATTTTATCAGGAAGCGCAGGGAGAAGAACATCCCCTACACCGCTTGCTTCGTGGAATCATGGGCTAGCAGATGGGGTGAGGCAGTCACGAAGGAAGAGGCGATTTGGAACTGAGCCGGCTGTAGACCGCCTCATACCCCTTCTCGATAAGGACGACATCCTCTCCGGCCTCGCGGAAGCCTTCCAGGAACCGTTTGTTATCCTTCTTCAGCATCCCGGGCGTGCAATACGAATCATCAAGCCTCGCCTCGATGTCCGACGCATGCCCCCTGATCTCATCGAAGTGCGAATCAATGTACTCCTCAAAATCGGGGGACCGTGTACCTTTAAGAATCTGTTGCTAAACGAACTTGCAACTTAACACTTATGTACGGACACATGGCACCTCGTATATTATTAAGACACTCGATATTGGAATACGATTGGAAAAGGCTTACGAGAATGCCGAGAGACCCCGGTGTGTGGGCATAAGCGTTAAAAAATTGCTGTAACCAAGCGGAGGATGTCTGGCATACGTTTGAACAGAAGATTCACAGCAAGATCGAAGCATGGAGAGATAAGAAAGCGAGGAAAACCTCATGGAACTTAAAAAACTATCAGAACATATATGGTACATGCCTTTTGAGGAGGAGAGGGACCGTCCGAACCTTGGGTATATCATGGGCAGTAACAGGAGCCTTGCGATAGACGCGGGACACTCCGAGGCGCACATCGCGGAGTTTTACGATCTTATTCGGAAGGAAGGCCTGCCGCTCCCTTCACTTACTGTGCTTA
>JAEEIH010000084.1 GCA_016281275.1 Lachnospiraceae bacterium
GGAAGCCGCGTGTCGGGATAGTCGGTGAGATCCTTGTCAAGTTCATGCCCGCCGCCAACAACTACCTTGTGGAGCTCCTCGAGAGCGAAGGTGCTGAGGCTGTTTGTCCGGAGCTCTTAAACTTCCTGCTCTATTGCTCATACGATGCCGAATACAAGTACCGCATCCTCGGTAAGAGCAAGGGAAGTGCCATCGCAAACGACTACATTATCAAGTTCTTTGAAAAGTGCAGAAAGATCGCAGTAGAAGAATTTGAGAAATCAAAGCGCTTTACTCCTCCCGAAAAGATAGAAACTATCGCTTCGTACGCAAGGCCTATCGTAGAGATCGGAAACCAGACCGGAGAAGGCTGGTTCCTCACCGGCGAGATGATCGAACTCATCAAGTCCGGCGTACCGAACATCGTGTGCGCTCAGCCTTTCGCGTGTCTTCCGAATCATATCGTCGGAAAGGGCGTTATCAAGGAGATCAAGTATCGGTATCCGCAGGCGAATATCGTAGCGGTGGACTACGATCCCGGAGCGAGTGAAGTCAATCAGCTGAATCGTATCAAGCTGATGCTGTCTACTGCATTTAAGAATCTCGAGATTTAATAGCGTATTTGTACATACAGGCGGGACTGCCAAATGACAGCCCCGCCTTTTTTAACCAAATGTTAAACCCAGGATTACAACCTAACACTAACCCCATTTGATCTAAGATATTCTTTCAAATCCGAGATCTTCATCTCCTTGTAATGGAATAGCGACGCAGCCAGCACCGCATCGGCATGAGCTATCTTAATAGCGTCCAGGAAATGTTCCTTCTTTCCTGCGCCTCCCGATGCGATGACGGGGATATTGACACGGTCCGTGATCGCCTTCGTGAGCTCGAGATCGTAACCGTCCTTGGTACCGTCGCAGTCCATGCTTGTGAGAAGTATCTCTCCCGCTCCGAGCTGTTCCGCTTTTACAGCCCATTCGACTGCGTCAAGCCCCATATCGATCCTGCCGCCGTGCTTATAGACAGTGAAGCCCTGTCCGTCAGGGCGACGCTTAGCATCGATAGCGCAGACAACGCACTGACTTCCGAAGACAGAAGCCGCTTCGCTGATGAGGGTAGGATTCTCGATAGCGGCCGAATTGACCGCGACTTTATCCGCACCTGCACGAAGGATGGCTCTGAAATCGTCTACGCTTCTGATACCGCCACCTACCGTAAAGGGGATAAAGATGCAGCTCGCAACCCTCTTTACCATCTCGGTAACGATGTTACGTTTATCCGAAGAAGCTGTGATATCAAGGAAAACAAGCTCGTCCGCACCTTCGTCGTTATATGCCTTTGCGACTTCAACAAGGTCACCGGCATCACGCAGGTTGACGAAATTTACTCCCTTAACGACCCTGCCGTCTTTTACATCCAGACAGGGGATGATTCTTTTTGTAAACATACGGATCTTGTTCCTTTCACTTATCCGTCAAAAATACTATATAAACCTCTGCGTAAGCTATCGACGGTTTTTAGATCTTATGAAATACTCCGTTTTACCGGAGTACTCTTATTTCGAATTATTCCGCTTTACCGGAGTATTCTTATTACGGATTGCTCCGCTTAATCGGTGTACTCTATGAAGTTCGAGAGTATCTTCAGCCCCACTTCACCGCTCTTTTCGGGATGGAACTGACAACCGAAGATATTGGCGTGTTCAACGGAGCTGTCAAATCGTGTACCATAAACGGTAGTGGAGGCGACATCTGCCCTGTTATCACATGTGAGATGATAGGAATGAACGAAATAGACATAAGCTCCGTCCTCGATCCCACGATAAAGCTTCGAATCCTTCTTGATGATATCGATGCTGTTCCAGCCTATCTGTGGGATCTTAAGATCCTCTTTTGAAAGCAGAGCCTCATCAAATCTGGTGATACGACCGTGAAGTATGCCGAGTCCCTTGATTGCCTCCGTCCCATCTGAGGCTCCGATGGTTTCCGTACTCTCATCAAAAAGAAGCTGCATTCCAAGACAGATACCAAGAAATGGAACACCGCTTCCTACAAGTTCATGTATAACAGGAATAAGTCCGTACCTCTCGAGCTTACACATCGCATCGTAGTAGGCACCGACCCCCGGGAAGACAATTCTGTCGCAATTTTTCAGATCAATGGGATCATTTGAAAGACAAACCTCAGCGCCGAGATACTCAAGCGCTTTCGAAACACTGAGAGTATTCCCCGCCTCATAATCTATAAGACCAACTTTCAAAATCAAAATCCTCCTCTTAGCATGTTTTTACACATGCCAATCCTCACTCGTTATATCTTACACATAAGTTTCATCACTCAAGTGTATAATTTAATCAATCTTACATTACGTCAAAGATTTCAGTGATTCAAGATCATACGTCCCCAAAAGAGCATAGATATACTCACTGTAATCAACTACATCGTTAATGTTCATCATCGCATACGCTTCTTCTTCCGTCAGCTTAAACGTCTTATTAAGCTCGTTCAGGATGTTGGTTTTAAC
>JAEEIH010000085.1 GCA_016281275.1 Lachnospiraceae bacterium
ACACTACATTACCTTACATCGAAAGGCTGTCGGCTCAGGATACCGGAACAGAATTCTTCTGCTACAGCAATTCACCCGACCTCGATGTTTCGGCGCTCTATTTCAACTCGGAAAGACCCACGGAACTCGATGACGGAAGAATCTGGATTAAGTACAATCCGACAATCATTAATTCTGTAAACCCTCAGGAAACGGATCAAGACGTTTTGACCATCTCGCAGGATTATGAAAGCGAGACCCACATTTACATGTACTTCACAAGCAAGGTAGAGCTTCGTACTGTCGACAGCGAACGCTACGAAACCCGGATCCAGGCGCGTTCGAGCCTGACGGATAGCAACAACGATTATTTTGCTCAGTATTCTTCGTCCCGTCTGTATAATGAAACCGCGGCGACCAATCATATCATTTACGCAAAAAATGAAGACGACTCCGTACAGACATGGAAAATACAGCTTGCTTCGGGTGGCGATACCGCACTTGGTCCGTTCTGCTTTAACACGGTATATTACGGAAAAGCGATGGAGATTCCCGGATTGGAATGTTACACGGATCAAGACTTGCACAACACCGGTTATTCTCCCGATGTCCTTTGCAACTTCAAGTACTCACCTTCGGACGCCGAGTGTGAAGCATGTCCGAACAACATGCATTTTGCAGCCTCCGGTTCGGGCGCAGAGTTCCCGTTCAAGACAAGCACCCGCGGTGGTCATTTTGTCTTCACCGCTCAGGCAGTCGACTGGGTCAACCTTGATCTGAGGTTCGAATCAAGTCGTGTTAATACTTCAACAGCCACCCACCTCGGAATGACGGGAAACAGTAGTTTAGATACCCACTTCCCCATGGGACCCAACAATCCTTATCGAATCATAAGCGAAACCGATAGTGAAGGTATTTTCAGACTCGCTGTCAATGTAGTCGACCTCTACACCACGGATGCTTCCGAATTCGGTCTCACTCACGGTGAGCTTGACAATGCAGGCAATTCAAACTATAACTACAAGACCCTTGTTCCCGATGATGTCATATATCCTTGGGGTAATGCGGGCAAATTAAGGAGTTCCGACGTCACAACTCCCAATCTGGCTTATGCTTCCCTTCCCGCGCGTGCACGCAGTTCGTATTCATTTGTCGGGATCGAAGGATACAAGCTTATCGGTTACAAAGCATCGGGAAGTTACGGATCTGCCAATCCTAATGCCGCACATCAGGTTTTGGGTCAACATCTGTATCTTCATGAACAGAACGGGGCTTCGTCCGATAACATAGTTGTTGCAACTCCCTACCAATACGTATATACCCAAAACGAAACGCAGTATTCCTCGTACGTGGGGAACATGCTGTCCCTCACTGCGATCACTCGCGGCACTAACAACAGGAATGATTTCACCTATCTGGCAGAACCCATTACACTGACGCCTGTCTTTGCCCCGAACCCCACCGTCACGCTGGATTATATTGAAAGCCGTGATACTGTATACACCGGATACAGATCAAAGGTTTTAGATGCCATGCGCGGATATTATACCATTAACGTCAGCGGTCTCAGTCCGGCATGGTACGCTGACGCTAATAATTCGCTTGATCTTTCGAGCCTTAATCTGAATCTTTTGGCTCGGCATTATGAATACGATCCTCAGCCCGCTACAGATTATTTTGTCGACAGAAGTATCAAAAACTACATCTATCTTGAGGACTCAAATTGGATGACAGATGGTACCCACTATTCAAATCCGTCTCAGGCTCAAAACACCCATTGGGATTACGCGAACAACAGATTGGTGATCTCACTGAACGATCTTTGGGCCGAAAACGGCGAATTAAATGATCTCGATCGTCTGATCTTCGTCCGGGGTCTCAATGTAGGGTCTGCCGGCAATGGGTACAGCGCGTACGTTCCAAAAAATGCTTCATTCTATGTTCCCGATACGGAGAATTACAAATATTCGTGCTTTATCCGTAATTTCGGAACAGAAGACGCAACTATCGGACGTGTATTTACATGCAACGATACCTTTACCTCCGGTCCGACGTTTTCTTATACTTCACTCAGTGGCAATACTCACTGTGAAGGAACATATACATTCAACGATCCCTTTATAGCGGGAGCGATCATGGATATGACCGGATGCAATAAGTACGCATCGGCATATTACGGCGGCGAAGTAGGTGTTTGTCGTGTTATTCTATTACAAGAAACCCACTCCTACTTCGGAAACGCCGAAAACATCGGAAGCAGCGCTCTTACGTCCGCTCTTTCACTCACCCGTACGACCGACACGGAGGACTTTGGAAGCAAAACGATTCTGAATATCCTGACGGGAAATGATTATTCAAGCGGCGGATATGCGGGATTATTTGAATTCAAGCCGTACACTCGCGTATGGATAAAAAACTTCTCTGACACAGAAGAGTTTAATATCGAACTGAACGGAACAATGCAAGTTGTTGGTTCGGCATACTGTGTACCCGCGTCCGTATCGCCTAAATACGACAGTTC